>JAFSXE010000071.1 GCA_017444195.1 Oscillospiraceae bacterium | reverse complement strand
GGATGCGTCCGCCGCGGTGAATGAAGTCTTCACTCTTCCAGCGATTGACGGGCATGACCGGCGCGGTGCCGAGCAGTCCGCCGAAATCCACCGTATCGCCCACGACCTTACCGGGTACGGGGATAATACGCACCGCGGTTGTCTTGGTATTGATCATACCGATCGCCGCTTCGTCTGCGATGATCGCGGCAATCGTCTCCGCCGACGTATCGCCGGGCACGGCGATCATATCCAAGCCGACCGAGCAGACGCAGGTCATGGCTTCCAGTTTCTCTAAGGTCAATGCGCCGGCGCGTGCCGCACGGATCATTCCGGCGTCCTCGGACACAGGGATAAACGCGCCGGAAAGTCCGCCGACGTTCGACGACGCCATGACGCCGCCCTTTTTCACCGCGTCGTTAAGCAGGGCAAGCGCGGCGGTCGTACCGGGTGCGCCGACGCTCTCCAAGCCCATTTCCTCCAGAATATCCGCGACGGAATCGCCCACGGCAGGCGTGGGCGCAAGCGAAAGATCGACGATACCGAACGGCACACCGAGCCGCTTGGACGCTTCCTGCGCGACGAGCTCGCCCATGCGCGTGATGCGAAACGCCGTCTTTTTCACCGTTTCGGCAACGACGTCAAACGGCTCGCCCTTGCACTTTTGCAGCGCAGAGTAGACAACGCCCGGACCGGAAACACCGACGTTGATCACGCAGTCCGCCTCACCGACGCCGTGGAATGCGCCTGCCATAAAGGGATTATCCTCGACAGCGTTGGCGAACACGACGAGTTTGGCGCAGCCCATGCCGTCCGTAATGGCGGCAGTCTGCTTGACGATCCGCCCCATCAGCGCCACGGCGTCCATATTGATGCCGGCGCGTGTGGACGCGACGTTGATGCTTGAACAGACGCGCTCGGTCTGCTTGAGCGCCTCGGGGATCGATGCGATCAGGCGGCGGTCGCCTTCGGTAAAGCCCTTTTGCACGAGCGCGGAGAATCCGCCGATGAAGTTGACGCCCGTTTCCTTTGCCGCGCAGTCGAGCGTCTTGGCAAAGGCAGCGTAGTCCTCGGTATCGCAGCATTCACAGGCGATGGCGATCGGCGTGACGGAAATGCGCTTGTTGACGATGGGAATACCGAACTCCCGCTCGATCTGCTCGCCGACGCGGACGAGGTTTTCCGCGCGCTTCGTGATCTTATCGTAGATCGCATCGCAGCAGGCGTTTTTCTCCGTCCGTCCGCAGTCGCGCAGGGAGATGCCCATGGTGACCGTTCGCACGTCGAGGTGCTGCTGATTGATCATTTCGATCGTCTGTAAAATCTCATTGGTATTGATCATGGTTGCGCCTCCAAACGATCAGATGCGGTGCATTGCCTGGAACAAATCCTCGCGCTGCATACGGATATCCAAGCCGCGCTTCTTGCCGTTCTCGGCAAGCTGCTCGGCAATATGGGCAAAATCCGTTGATGCGCCGTCCAGATCCGCCATCATGATCATGGTAAAATAGCCGTGCAGCACGGTCTGGCTGATATCCAAAACGTTGACGCCGCACGCGGCAAGCTGCGAACAGACGTCCGCGATAATGCCGACGGTATCCTTGCCGACAACCGTTACGATTGCTTTCACTGTTCTTCCTCCTTATTCCGCCTGCGTCACAAGCGAGAACTCCTCCGCAAGTGCGCGGAACACTTCCCCATCGCCTTCACCCTGAACGCAAAGCGTATACTGCCCTTCGTTCGTACACCACCGTGCCGCAAGGACGTCGCCCTCGGCAAAGGTCAGCGCCGTTTCTTCCAAATGTTCGGCAAACGCCGTGCCGCCCTCGGTATAGACGCCGGAAATATCCATTTCCGTCTGCTTGGCAAACCGCCACACATACGCCGTGCCGCCGGCGGTAAAGCGATAGTCCGCCGTTTCGCCGCCGATAAGGAAATACTGCTCCTCGGCTTCGTTCGCATCGGCAGGGCGGTAGAACTTCGCGCCCGTCCGCTCGTTCAGTTCTTCAAGCGAGGTACATTCCTCCATCGGATTGACGATCTGCGTTTCTTCCGGCTCGGGCGCCTGCTCGGTTTCGGTCTTGCCAAACAGCGAGCAGCCACACAACGAAAGAAGCAAGGTGGCAATCAGGGAAGCGGCAAAGATTCGTTTCATCAGTCGCACTCCTTTGTTTTTTTCTGTCATTGTACCACAATCGACCGTCATTTGCAAACGGAAAGGCGCGCACAGCAAAGCGGTGCGCGCCTCCCTGATTGGAGGGTTCAGTTCTCCGAATGGCAGCGGCCGCGCATAGCACAGTTTTCGCAGCCGCAGGAGCAGGACGATTTCCCTGCCCGTTTTTGCTTAACTAACCGCCGCACGATCAGCGCGACGATGGCAGCAATCACCGCGAGAACGAGGATCGTGCCGAAATTTTCTGCAAACCAAGTCATCTCCGTCGCTCCTTTCGTCAGACGATTTTGGATTTCTTAGCCGACGTTCGCCGTCAGTTTTTCCGCCTCATGATACGGACGGAAGAGCATATAGCCCATGTAGATCAGCGCCGCAGCGGCAACAATAAAGCCGAGGACGTTGAAATTGCCGGTAAAGGCGCCGCCGAACTGCGTGACCATGAAAGCGATCACGTAGGCGAAGCCGCACTGATAGCCGATGGCAAACCACGTCCAGCGCGCGCTGTTCATCTCGCGCTTGATCGCGCCGATTGCCGCGAAGCACGGCGCGCACAGCAGGTTGAACACCAAGAACGAATAACCCGTGATCGGCGTGAATGCCGAAGCGATGTTCTGATAGACGCTGCCCTCACCGCCGCCGAAGAGGATGCCCATCGTGCCGACGATGTTTTCCTTGGCAACAAGACCGGTGATCGAAGCGACCGTCGCCTGCCATGTGCCCCAGCCGAGCGGCTTGAAGATCCACGCGAGCACGCCGCCGATCGCGGCGAGGATCGAATGATCGATCTCCTCTTCTTCGAGCATGCGGAACGCACCGTCCACAACGCCGAAGTAGGTGGTAAACCACACAAAGATGGTCGAAAGCAGGATGATCGTGCCGGCCTTCTTAATAAAACTCCAGCCGCGCTCCCACCTCGAGCGGAGCACGCTGCCGAGCGTCGGCAGGTGGTAAGCCGGCAGTTCCATAACGAACGGCGCGGGCTGACCGGCAAACATCTTGGTCTTTTTCAGCATGATGCCGGAGAGGATGATCGCCGCCATGCCGACGAAGTACGCGCTCGTGGCGACCCACGCGCTGCCGCCGAAGATCGCGCCGGCGATCATGGCGATAAACGGTACCTTTGCGCCGCAGGGGATAAAGGTCGTAGTCATGATCGTCATACGGCGATCTCGTTCATTTTCTATCGTTCGGCTCGCCATAATGCCCGGAACGCCGCAGCCCGTGCCGATCAGCATCGGGATGAAGCTCTTGCCGGAAAGACCGAACTTGCGGAAGATACGGTCCAGCACGAACGCAATACGCGCCATATAGCCGCACGCTTCCAAGAACGCCAAAAGCAGGAACAGCACCAGCATCTGCGGCACGAAGCCAAGCACCGCGCCCACACCGGCAACGATGCCGTCCAGGATCAAGCCGCTGAGCCAATCCGCGCAGTTGAGTTTTTCCAACAGATTGCCGACCAGCACGGGGATGCCCGGCACCCACACGCCGTAGTCGGCGGGATCGGGTTCGTCGCCGATCTCTTCCAGCGTCTGTACCGCTTCTTCGTACTCCGCCAGCGTCGCCGTCGCTTCTTCAACAGCAAGCGTTTCTTCGTCTTCGATCTCGTAAGTAAACGATTCCGTCGGCGCTGCGCCGTTTGCTTCAACGTACGCCTCGTAGCCATCCACGATCAGCGCCGCGTCGCCGTAAGCTTCGGCAACTTCTTCATATTCCGAAGTGCCGATACCGAACAGATGCCAGCCATCGCCGAACAGACCGTCATTCGCCCAATCGGTCGCGGCTGCGCCGACGCCGACCATGGCGATGTAGTACACCAGGAACATAACAAGCGCAAAGATCGGCAGGCCGAGCCAGCGGTTTGTTACGATTTTATCAATCTTATCCGACGTCGTCAAGCCGCCGGCGTTTTTCTTCTTATAGCAGCCCTTGATGATTTGGGCGATATAGACGTAGCGCTCGTTGGTGATGATGCTCTCGGCGTCATCGTCCAGCTCCTTCTCCGCCGCCTGAATGTCCTGCTCGATATGCTGTAGCGTTTCCTGCGGCAGCGCGAGTTTTTCCAGCACCTTGTCGTCGCGCTCAAAGATCTTGATCGCATACCAGCGCTGCTGCGCTTCGGGAAGATTGTGAACGGCGGCTTCCTCGATATGCGCTATCGCATGCTCAACCGGGCCGGAGAACGTGTGCATCGGCACGGTCTTGGCGCTGCTTGCCGCCTCAATCGCCGCCTCC
>JAFSXE010000070.1 GCA_017444195.1 Oscillospiraceae bacterium | reverse complement strand
TCATCAACGGCGTCAGCCTTGATCCGCGTATCGGTGATTTCTACAACAACCCGTCTTTCGGCTACGGCGGATACTGCTTACCGAAGGATACCAAGCAGCTTTTGGCAAACTATGCCGACGTTCCGAACAACTTGATCAAGGCGATCGTGGAAAGCAACCGTACCCGCAAGGACTTTATTGCGGACCGTGTTTTGGAAAAAGCGGGATATTATACTGCATCTTCCCAGTGGAACGAAAAAATGGAACACGCCCTTACGGTCGGCGTCTATCGCCTGACCATGAAAGCTAATTCGGACAACTTCCGTCAGAGCAGTATTCAGGGCGTCATGAAGCGCATCAAAGCCAAAGGTGCTACGGTCATCATCTATGAGCCGACGCTTGAGGACGGCACGATGTTTTTCGGCAGTAAGGTTGTAAACGATCTTACGGAGTTCAAGCGGCAATGCGATTGCATTATTGCGAATCGTTATGACTCGGAACTGGAGGACGTAAAAGAGCGAGTCTATACGCGCGATCTGTTCCGCAGAGATTGAAACAGCCGACGCGCTGTGTTTTTTCGAAAGGCGCCGCAAAAAATCTTGACAACCCTCGGTGTTTTCGCTATAGTATTGCCACGATTCGCCTTTGGGCATGACCGAAAGTTGGGAACAAAATGAGCGACATTCAATTATCGAGTTATTACGACAGCAGAAAACACAACTATCACGCAGGAACGGATATGCTGAAGTTCCTGATGATGCCGTTTGTGTTTTTTGTGCTGCTTGGATTTCCGACGCCGATCGGAAACACCGTTGCGACCTTCAGCAACTTCGTGCCGATGGTGTTTTTCATTCTGTACGGATTTTTCAACCTCGTGCCGGATCAAACGAAGCGGTATGAAAAACTGAAGCGGGGATTTCAGCGCGCGGCAAAACTGTTTGCGATTATGTTCGTTTGCTATCTTGCGCTGAATCTGATCTTTTTGGCGTACACGCAGCAGCTCACCGGCGCGTATGTGGCAAGTCTTCTGCATGGGCATACGCTCTTTAACTTCCTGGTGCTGAATGTTTGGCCGCTGCCGTTGGGAAACGGCATCTGGTTTGTCCAGAGTGTGACGTACGCCTATCTGTTTTTCCTGTTTATGGAAAAACTGAAATTGGATAAGTTTTATCTCCCGATTATGGTCGTGCTGATTTTGTTCATGCTTGCGGCGGGCGAGTTTTCCGCCCTTTGCGGCTTTCCGTATTTCGGCTATCTTGCCATTCCGGCAGGCGCCGTTACGCGGGCAATTCCCTATATGCTGATCGGTATGGTTCTTCGCAAACACGTGGATCTGCTGCCGAAACTGCCGCGATACCTCTATATGGTCTTCTTCGCGGTCGGGCTTGCAGCGGCGGCAGGGGAGTTCATGCTGCTCAGTCATTGGCAAAAACTTTTCTACACGGGACATGCGATCGGCTTTGGCATCATGGCGCTTTCGCTCTGCTGTTTCGTGCTTGCCAAACCTATGAAAAAACGAAATTATTTCACCGCCCACGGAGAAAGTTACTCGCGAAGAATGTATGCGTTTTGCCAGCCGGTCGCATTTGTGCTTTGGATGCTGACAGCCACGCTGGCGCCGTATATGCTGGGAATCGTTATCGAGTTTCACAGTCTTTTGTCGCTTGTGATTTGCTTCATTATTGCTTTTTTGATCAGTTCGCTTAAGAAGGCGCTCGGCGAGAACTTTGTCAAACAACTGATCCTGCCGCATCTTCGTCTGATACCGGACCGAAAGCGCAGCGGCAGCGTGAAAAAATTTTTCAAAAAAACCTTCAAAAGGCATTGACAATTTTGAAACAGTATGGTATTTTGGTGAAAAAGATCATTGGGGAGGTTTACTTATGAAAATCACGAATACGGAACTGAACGTTGTCCGCTTTGCATCCGAAGACGTGATCGCAACGAGCGGTTTGGTCGGTTCGGTTTGGACGTTTTATATCCCTGCCAGCCAGTATACCGGCGGTTCTTACTCCGGCAACTATGTTGAGTTCAACGGAACGGTGTATCCGTACGGCAGCGGCCCGTACGAGATTACGGACATCTACGGCGCAAAAGGCGGCGTTGATGAGGATCGTGACTTTTTGATGTCCGGCGGCACCTATATTCCGGAGCTCGGCATTACGCTGCCCTCGACGGTTGCAGACAATCTTGCGAAGAGCGTTTATGATGCTTATTCGTATGGCGACGGCAGATACTACACCAACGGCGCCAGCTACTACGAGATGTATCGTCAGTAATTACTGCAATAAAAAACTCCCCTGCAAACGCAGGGGAGTTTTTTGTTGCCAAAAACGCCTATTTGTGCTACAATGACAGAAATCAAGATTCGGGGTGATTTTTATGAAATTGAGATATGAACTGACCATTATGGATATGGGCGGTGAGTTTGCCGCGGTGCCCGTCGGTGAAGATGCGGCAAAGTTTCACGGCATGCTGAAAATGAACGCCGTTACGGCAGATATTTTAGGGCAGCTGAAAGAGGAAACGACGCCGGAAAAGGTGCATGCCTATCTCAAAGAAAAGTATCCCGAATCGACTGATGATGAGATTGGGCATACGCTCGTCGGGCTACTCAATCAGCTCGTTCGGGAAGGATTGCTGATTCCGTAAAACTTCTGCCATGATCCACGCTTCGGCGTGGATTCTTTCTGTACGACGGAGGTACTATGAAACGAACGATTCAATGGCTTCGTAAAGAGCCGATGCTGCTTTTATCGCTGGCAGCTGCAATCTTGGGACTTTGCCTGACGCCGCCTTCTGCGGCGCTTTTCCGTAAGATCGATTGGCGGACGCTGGGGACGCTGCTCATGATGCTTTGCGTGCTGGAGGGCTTTAAGCAGGAAAACGTCCTGCAGCCGCTTGCTGATCTTGCCGCAACACTGAAAACGATGCGGTCGCTGTCGCTCTTTTGGGTGTTCGCGGTCTTTTTCTCATCCAGGTTCGTGACGAACGACGTTTCGCTGCTGATTTTCGTTCCGCTGACGATCCTGCTGTTTCGCCAGGCAGGGAAGGAGCAGTACATTCTCCCGATTATCTCCATGGAGAATATCGCTGCGATCCGCGGCTCGCTGCTGACGCCGTTTGGCAGTCCGCAGAACTTGTTCCTGTTCGGACAGGTATCGGTCAGCGCCGGGCGGTTTATGCTGCACATGCTGCCGCTTTGCGCAATGTCGGCGGCGCTGCTTGCGGTGTTTATTGCGGTTTGCTATCGCAGAAATCCGAAAGAATCTGCCGCGCCGCAAGCAAAGCCGCGTGAAGCATGGCGGCTTGATTTTCGCCGCGGCTCGTACCTTGTCCTGTTTGCGCTGATTTTGCTCGTTATCGTCACGCGGACGAAATACTGGTATGCTGCGCTGGCGGTCGTGCTTCTGACCGTTGCGGCGGTGGATCGCCGCCTGTTTCGGAAAGTGGACTATGTTCTGCTCGTTACGTTTCTCTGCTTTTTTGTCTTTTCTTCCTCCATTGCAGGCAACGGGCAAATTGCCGCCTTTTTGGAAAAACACGTTGCAGGAAACGAATATTGGTGGGCAATCGGTTTAAGCCAACTGATTTCCAACGTGCCGGCAAGTATCGTGCTGTATCCGTTCTCCCAAAACTTTGCGGGGCTGATCTACGGCGCGGATACGGCAGGGCTTTGCTCGCTGATCGGCTCATTGGCTTCGGTGATCAACTATCGCATCTACGTGCGGGAGTATCCGCTCGGCGGAGGAAAGTTTGTGAAAATGTTTACGCTGATCAGCTGGGCGTTTTTCCTGATCGTAGTCATTCCGGGGTTTCTTTTAACACAATGGAACTTTTTTGATTAACGTCAGAATTGGCAATTTTCTTTGGATTTCCACTTGACAATTCGACGTTGTGTGCTATAATAACAAGGCATTTCGCCTTGCTGCTATAGCTCAGTTGGTAGAGCGCGTCATTGGTAATGACGAGGTCGGCAGTTCAAATCTGCCTAGCAGCTCCAGCGCCGCCGATATTTCGGCGGCGTTTTTTCGTGAAACGCCTTGCTTTTTGCCGAGAAGTCTGTATAATAGAAGTACTAACCACGCATTGACTACGGAAAAAAGGGGCTGATTGCCATGCAGGAAACCGCGAACGAACGCAATGAGGCAATGGAAATCAACGTATTTAAGCTTTTGGGCGAGTATCTGCGCTATTGGTGGCTGATTGCATTGGTCGCTGCCGTTTTCGCAGGTGCAACGCTGCTTTATACGGTGCGGTATATCACACCGATGTATCGTTCGGACGTTACGATTTACGTCAACAGTTACCGTCAAGGTCAGCAGGTGGAATCGGTATCCGGCGCCGGATTATCCACGGCAGAGGATCTCGTCAGCACCTATATGGAAATTGCAAAGAGCAAACTGGTGCTTTCTGCTGTTTCGGAAGAACTGGACGGAAAGTACAGCGCTACGCAGTTGCGTGGGATGATCTCCACGTCCCAAGTATCGTCGACCAGCGTTTTCCACGTCTATGTATCCCATCGTGACCCGGTGACGGCGGCGACTGTCGCCAATGCGTTCGGCGCAGTGCTGCCGGATGAGATCGGCTCGATCGTGGAAGGCAGTTCGTCGTTTGTTATTGACTACGCGGAAGCGCCCACGGCGCCCTATACGCCGAATAAGACGCGCAACACGATCCTTGGCGCGCTGGCAGGCGCCGCCGTGGTAGTTGTGATTCTTACGCTTCGCTTCTTGTTCGATACTCGCATTTGGGACGCGGACGACCTGATGCAGATTTCGAATCGTGAGTTCGGTAAGGAACTTCCGATTCTCGCCCAGATCCCTGATTTTGATGCGGAACAGCAAAGAACGTCCGGCGGCTACGGCTACGGTTACAAAAAAAGAAAGGAGAAAGCGTAATGGGTATGCGTGAATTTTTCCTTCGTAAAAATTCCAAACGCGCACAAAGCCGCGTGGAAGATTTGCAGCGTGAAAGAGAAAATATCCTTTCTTCAAACAGCAGTTTTTACGTGACGGAAGCCTATAAAATGATGAGAACAAACGTTCTGTTCTCTCTTGCAGGCAAACAGACGTGCAGCGTGCTTGCCGTAACTTCGCCCTTCCAGCATGAAGGCAAGAGCATTACCTCGCTGAACCTTGCCATCTCCATGGCGGAGTCGGATAAGCGAGTGCTCTTGGTTGACTGCGACCTTCGTAAACCCAAGACGGCGCGCCTTTTGAACGTCAGTTCTCAGATCGGCTTGAGTAATGTTCTGATCGATCCGGCGCAGTTGTCCGAGGCGATTATGCATATCAAAGAGTTAAAGATCGACGTGCTGCTTTCCGGCAGCGTTCCGCCCAATCCGTCGGAACTGCTGATCTCGCAGAGCATGACGGAGATTTTGGAAACGCTGAAACAGCAGTATGATTTTATCATTCTGGACACGCCGCCTGTCAACGTCGTGGCGGACGCCGTGGGTTTGACGCCGAATGTGGACGGTTTTCTGCTTGTTGTGCGCAGCGGCGAATCGGATCGAATTGCGGTTTCCCATGCGCTGACGCAGCTTGCCTACGCTAAAGCCCGTGTGTTTGGCTACGTTCTCAACGGCATTCAGCTTCAAAAGACAACGTACGGCAGATACAGCCGTTACGGCAGATACGGCAGATACGGCAGATACGGGCGCTACGGCAGATACGGTCGATATGGCAACTACAGCTATTATTATGGCAGCAGTTATGCGCATCCCGAAAAGAAAGACGGCGGAGATTCTGCTAAATGATTGATGCACATACGCACATTCTGCCGCGGATGGATGACGGTGCGCGCAGCAGCGAGCAGAGTCTTGCCATGCTTCGCGCTGAGGCGTCTCAGGGCGTCGATACCGTTATTCTAACGCCGCACTTCTATGCGGCAAAGGAAGATCTTTCCGCGTTTTTGGCGCGACGGGCGGCGTCCTATGCGCGCTTGTGCGAAGTGATTGCGCAGCAGCCGGATTGCGAAGCGTTTCCCAAACTGCTGCTTGGTGCTGAGGTTGCGTGGTATCCCTCTTTATCGCAGAATGAGCATTTAGATCGGCTCTGCATAGAGGGGACGAATCTGCTCCTTGTTGAGCCGCCGATGGCGCGCTGGGACGCCTCGTTTGTCGCGCAAATGTACGATTTGATCGGCTGCCGCGGCGTTACGCCGATGATTGCGCATATTGATCGTTATTTTTCCGGACAAAAACCGGAGAATTTACGGGCGATTTTCGCGTTGGGTGTTCCGATCCAAATATCCGCAGCCTCGCTTACGTGGTTTTGGACGCGGAAGAAAGCGCTGCAATGCATCAATGACGGTGCGGCGACGGTTTTGATTTCCGATTGCCACGACATGGAAAAGCGCGCGCCGAATCTTGCTTCGGCGCGAGAGGTGATCGCGCGCAAACTGGGGGCGGACGTTGTCGCTCATATGGATCACACAGTTGAAAGACTGTTATATGCAGAATAAACGGCAGGCGGTTGCCTGCCGTTTCTCGTGGAGGAAAAACATGGAATTTCATCCGATTGCTCATATCGAAACGGACTTTGGGGAAAAGTTCGGTATTCCGCGTCAAAGCGGATTGGTGTCAGGACTTCGCGGGAAAATTGTCTTTGAGCCGCAGTATCGCAATCCGGACGCGCTGCGCGGAATCGAAGGGTATTCGCATTTGTGGCTTGTATGGCTGTTTTCGCAAACAGTCCGTGAATCGTGGCTGCCGATGGTGCGTCCGCCGCGCCTCGGCGGCAACACGCCGATGGGCGTATTTGCCACGCGCTCGCCGTTCCGTCCGAATCCGATCGGCTTATCCTCGGTACGCCTGTTAGGCATTGAGGACGATGAAAAGAACGGCAAGGTGCTGTGGGTCGAGGGCGCAGATTTGATGACCGGTACGCCGATTTTGGATATTAAGCCGTATCTTGCTTATACGGACAGTCATCCCGATGCGGTCGGCGGCTTTTCCGACGCGGTACGGGAATATCGTTTGGCGGTTGAGTTTCCCGAAGCGCTGGCGGAAAAATTGCCGATGGCGCTGCGCGCGCCGCTTTTGGAGATTTTGGCGCAGGATCCGCGCCCGTCTTATCAAGAGGATCCCGAACGACCGTATGGGTTTTCCTTTGCCGGTTTGGATATCCGTTTTCGTGTAAAAGAAAACATGCTGACGGTTTTTGAGATCGTACCGCATGACGAAACCATGACGCCTGTACGTTAACGTACAGGCGCTTTTTTGGGCATATAGGCGTTGAGGTTGGAAAGTTGAAACGTACCGAGAAGCAGAGACAGCAGCGCGTATACCGAAAGATAAACGAGGACGCTGCCGAGCATCGAGGGAAGTGCGGCGCAGGCAGGTGCGCACCGCATCGTGATATAGACGGACAGCACGGCAGCAAGCATCGCCTTTAGGGCGTGCGGCCATTGCGGCGGATAATCGGCAACAACGCACAGGCGGCGCAGACTAAGCGCAAAATTGACGGCATGGGTCAAGACAAAACTAAAGTAATATCCGCCGAGATGAAACGTGGGAAGTAAAAAGAACAGCAGGAGCACGTCGAGCGCGGCGGTCAGTGTATTATATCGAACGCCGGCAACTTGTTCGCCGAGCCCTTTCAGCATACCGTCCACAAGCGCGTCGCAATACAGCATGACGATAAGCGGCGCAAAGCATCGCAGATATCGCCCGGCGTCACAGCTGTGGTAGATATATTCACCGAGAGCCGGCGCGAGCAGGAAGATTGCGCCGGCAATTGCGGCATTGACGATGACGCCGATGCGCAGACATTCGCTGACAAGAAAGCGAATGCGCAGGCGCGAGTTTTGTGCTTTGCAGCGCGCAAGTTCGGAAACCAAAAGGTCGCACAGGGCGTAGATCAGGGACGCGGGGAACATCAAAACGGGAAAGACCATGGCACAAATCGTGCCGTAACTTCCGAGTGCCGTTTCGTAATTGCCGCGAAGCCGATGCGGAATGAGAAATTGCTCAAAAGAGGATAGCCCGGAGCGCAAATAGTCTCCCAAAGCAAGCGGGATGCAGAGAGACAAAAGTTTTGGCAAGATGCGCCTACTTGTTTGCGATTGGATTTGTGCAAGATCTCGCCGCAAACGAACGCAAAGAAGCAAGAAACTGATTAGTGTGCAGATTGCGCCGCCGCCGACAACGCTGCAGCAAATCCGCGTGAGGTCGCTACCGGCCCATAGGCGGAGAAGGAGCGTGGTTATACCGACCGAGGAAAGCCGGTCAAAAACCTCAATGACTACGAGCTGTTTGATCTTTCCGCGTGCGGTAAAATAGCCGGAGAGAATGGCGGTCAGACAGTTGAACGGCAGTGCGGCGGCAGCGATGCGCAGCGCCGATTCCACGCGGCTGTCGCCGATCCATCGGGCGGCAATGACAGGTGCGGCGTTGAACAGAAGAATGCCGACAAGCGAAGAAAGAATTGCACCGTAACACAGGCAGGAGAGAATGGATTTTTTCATTCCCGGCAGATCGCCTTTTCCGGCTTGCTCGGCGGTAAGGTTGATGGCGGCAACACGCGCACCGGATAATCCGAAGGTCATAGCAAATGCGGTTGCCGTTGCAACCAGCTGTAATTTTCCCATGCCGACTGCGCCGATCGTGCGTGAAAGGTATGCGTGAAAAATCAGCGAAACAGACCGCAGAGCAAGCTCTGCGGCAGTCAGCAGGAGCGTATTTCGCAATAGCGCGCGTCGTGACAAAGAAACACCCCCGTCCCACTATATGGGACGGGGGTGTGAATCATACGGGTTAATTCAGATTGATCGTGTAGTAGCAGGCGGCGATAAACGCAAAGCCGCCGGCAGCGTACAGACCGTAGTGTGCAAACGTGCTTCCGGCAAGGAGCGCTGCGGCAATGCAGACGATCCAAAGTGTGCCGGTGAGGTACAGGGGGATCGGACCTTCCGCACCGCTATACAGACGAAGGGAGAATTTGCCGACCGTAAGTTTACCGCTTTTCTTGGCGGCGAGACCGGCAAGAACGATAGCGGCAAGACACAGAAGACAGGAAACAGCATAGATCGCAAGCACAAGCCGCGTAATGCCGCCGCGCTGATCGTGCAGATAAAAACCGTACCCGGTCAATCCGGTAAGAAAAGCGATCACGGTAAAATCCATAGGGTAGAGCAGGTAAATCAAATACAAAATGCAGCCGCCGTAAACAAGCACACTGATGATCGGCAGCGGACGCATCCAAAGACGATACAGACTATAGGCAAATAGCGCAACCACAAAAGCAAAGATCGCGCTTAGAACCCAAGTTTTTTTCTTGCCGGCAGGTCGCAGAAACGCGGTGATAGCCAAGCCAACAGTAGCCGCTGCGCCGATGATCGTGATTGCAAGCAGCCACGGGCGAATCAGAAAAAAGCCTTCGGTAATGGGGTAAACGTTATTCAAATAGTTGATGAGGTAAAACGCAAGGAGCAGGATGCCCAAATCAGCGGCTGCCTTATAGATGACGCCGTCTTCTTTGATTTGTTCCGGCGTCTTTGCGGATTTGTTTTCTTTGTTTGCCATGGTGATCATCCTCTTCTATCCAAGTTCGCCTGCGGCGTACATGAGCGCGGAAAGCGCACAAAGCGGCGCGGTTTCACAACGCAAAATGCGCGGACCCAGGGTACAAATATTCACATTTGCTTGCTGCGCTGCGGCAATTTCCTCCGGGGCGAAACCGCCTTCCGGACCGGTAATCAGCGCTGCGGTATGCAGTGCGTGCGACTCGATTGCTTCACGCAGGGAATAGGCGCGCTCGTTTTCATAGAGCAATACGCCAAGGTCGGCTGCGCCGGCTTCGCGTAAGACCTCATCGAAGGTCGCGGTTCGCACGGTCGGTATTCTTCCGCGCCCCGATTGTTCCGCTGCGGAAACGGCAATTTTCTGCCATCGCTCGCACTTTTTATCAAGCGATGCTTTGTCCGGCCGTGAAACGCATCGGGCGGACGGGAAAGCGACGATTTCGGCGGCGCCCAGTTCCGTTGCTTTTTGCACGATGTGCTCCATCTTATCGGACTTCGGCAGGGCGACGTAAAGCGATGCGTGCAGCGCCGCTTCCGATGCGGAAGGCGTAGACTGCTGCAAAACCAAACTGCATCGGTCGCGCGTCAGATCGGAGACGGTGCAGAGATAGTCTATGCCGTCGCCGGTGCAGAGCGTGACTTTTTCGCCGACGGCAAGCCGCAGGACACGCGCGTGCTCGGCGTTCGCGCCGGTCAGCGTGATGAACTTGTCGTTCAAAACGCCGGGCTCGACGAAGAATCTCGGCATGGCACATCCTCCCAACCGACATATTCCACGTTATTATAACAGATATTTCAGTGCCGCGCAACAGAAATCTTCCGGACAAAACAATTTTGGGATTGACAAACCGCGCAGAAGACGATATAATACGTTCGTCCGTGCGGGAGTGCTGGAATTGGTAGACAGGCAGGCTTGAGGTGCCTGTGTCCAACCATAGACGTGTGGGTTCAAGTCCCATCCCCCGCACCAAGATTGCTGCAATTTCCGTATGGAGATTGCAGCAATCTTTTTGAATGAAAGGAGGCGCAGCGCCGTGGCGATTGCATTATCGGATCATTTTACCTATCGGCGGCTGCTCCGCTTTGTTTTACCGTCGATCGGCATGATGATCTTTACGTCATTTTACAATATGGTTGACGGCTTTTTCGTTGCGAATTACACCGGTGACGTTGAGTTTGCGGCGATTAACCTAATCATCCCGTTTTTGATGATTTGCGCAACGGTCGGTTTTATGGTCGGTACGGGCGGCACGGCGCTTGTTTCCATGCGGCTTGGCGAAAAGCGGCCGCAGGAGGCTAACGCGGCGTTTTCGCTTTTAACGTACTTTGTGATCTTTGTCGGTATACTGCTGACAACGCTGGGCGAAATCTTTTTGCCGCAGGTGTCTCTTGCGCTTGGCGCAACGGCGGAGATGCTGCCGTACTGCGTGCAGTACGGACGGTACGTGTTGGCTTCTCTGACGCCGTTTATGCTGCTCAATATGTTCCAAAGTTTTCTCGTTGCGGCGGAAAAGCCGCGAATGGGCTTGCTGCTGACGGTGTCTGCAGGTGTGTCGAATATCGTCTTGGACGCGCTGCTCGTTGCGCATTTTCGCCTTGGTGTTGCCGGTGCGGCGATCGCAACGTGCCTGAGCGAAACGGTCGGCGGTTTAATCCCGCTTATATATTTTGCGCTGCCGAATCGGAGCTTGCTCCGCTTGGGAAGCGCGCGCATCCATGGAAAAACGATTTGGAAGGCGTGTTCCAACGGTTTCTCGGAGTTTATGAGCAACTTCTCTATGTCCGGCATTAATATGCTGTATAATCTGCGATTGCTGAAAATCGTGGGGCAGATGGGTGTTTCGGCATACGGCATCGTCTTGTTTACCGAGTTTCTTTTTGTTTCGACGTTTGTCGGTTTTTCCATCGGCGTTGCGCCAATCATCGGCTTTAACTACGGTGCGCAGAATGAACGGGAACAGAAGAACGTTTTCCGAAAGAACTTGACGATCATTTTTGTCAGTTCGGTTTTTATGTGGCTCTTGGGACAGCTTCTGTCGCGCCCGATTGCACTGATGTACGTCAGTCACAATGAAGCGCTGCTTCAAATGACGCAGCATGCGTTTGCGCTGTATGCACTGTCGTTTATCTTTAAGGGTATCAATATTTTTGCGTCCGCACACTTTACGGCGCTGAATAACGGCTTGGTATCGGCGGCGATATCCACGCTGCGAATGCTCGTTTTCCGCGTTGCGGCAGTAATGATCCTGCCGGAATTTTTGGGTTTGGACGGCGTGTGGCTCTCCGTTGTAGCGGCGGAGGCGGCGACGTTTCTTGTAAGCGCGGCGCTGCTGATTCGACTGAGAAAGCGGTATCACTATGCATAAACAACGAATTCTGTTTATTTGCTACGGCAATATTTGCCGAAGCCCGATGGCGCACTATTTGATGCAATCGTTCGTGCAGCGGGAAGGACTTGCCGATTTGATCGAAATCGACTCGGCGGCGACCTCACGTGAGGAGCTGGGCAATCCGATTTATCCGCCGGCAAAACGGGAACTGGAAAAACATGGCGTTGCGTCCGGCGACCATCGGTCGCGACAGATCACAGCGGCGGACTATGAGGCGTTCGATTGGCTGATCGGCATGGAAACGCGCAACGTTCGCGATATTCGGCGCATCTGCGGCGATGATCCCAAAGGGAAGATTGTTCGCCTGCTGGATTTTACCGATCAACCCGGCGATATTGCAGATCCGTGGTATACGGGGGATTACAGCACAACGTGGCGTGAGATTCTTGCCGGATGCACCGCGCTGCTGGCGCGGCTGAAATAGTACGAAACAAAAATACCGCACGGTGATTTTTTCACCGTGCGGTATTGACTTTTCTGGAAGAGTATGGTATCATTGTTACCTATAATGCGCAAAAATCGGCGCTCTGTCACCGAATACCATTCTGCTAACACTATAACACAGCGGTTTTCGGTTTGCAAGAGGCAATGTTGATTTTATTACAACAACGCCGAGCGTATTATTTTTTCGAGCAAATACACAAGATGGAAGAAAGGTGTGTTGGGATATATGGCGATGGTAAAAGACGTCATGTACGGCAAAACGCTTCGTAAGTGCTATGCCAAACAGAACGACGTCATCGAAATCCCGAATCTTCTCCGCATTCAGAAGGACTCTTACGAGTGGTTCCTTAAAGAGGGATTCCGTGAAGTGCTTCACGATATGGAGACGATCTCGGACTACACCGGAAATCTGGAATTGAGTTTCCTGGATTTCTCGATGGATGATCCCCCGAAGTATACGGTTGAGCAGTGCAAGGAGCGCGACGCGACGTATGCCAAGCCGATCAAGGTCAAAGTGCGCCTTCGCACCAAGAAGGTGGATAAGGACACCGGCAAGGAATACGACGAGTTTAAGGATCAGTGGATCTTTATGGGCGACTTCCCGCTGATGACGAACGGCGGCACGTTTGTCATTAACGGCGCGGAGCGCGTTGTTGTTTCGCAGATCGTCCGCAGCCCCGGTATGTACTACGGCGACGAGGTGGACAAGGCGGAGCAGCACACCTATACGGCGACGGTTATTCCGTACCGCGGTGCGTGGCTGGAGTATGAGACGGACAACACCGACGGCTTCTATGTTCGTATCGATAAAAACCGCAAAATCCCCATCACCTGCCTGATCCGTGCACTCGGTGTTCAGACCGACGCGGAAATCAAGGAGATGTTCGGCGAGGATCCGCGCATCCTTTCCACGCTGGAAAAGGATACGTGCAAGACGCGCGAGGAATCGCTGCTTGAGATTTATCGCAAACTGCGTCCGGGCGAGCCCCCCACGGTCGAAAATGCCGAATCGTATCTGTTCGGCCTGCTGTTTGACTCGCGCCGCTATGACGTGAGCAAGGTCGGTCGCTATAAATTCAATAAGAAGATGGATATTTGGACGCGCCTTGCCGGACATACGCTTGCCAAACCCGTGATGGATCCCATGACAGGCGAAGTTCTGGCAATGCCGGGCGATACGCTGACGCGTGAGCAGGCGAAAGAGATCTCTCGCCGCGGCGTGAATGAAGCAGTCATCACCGTGAACGAGCGCGAAGTCAAAGTGTTCTCCAACGGCATGGTCGATATGAAGCAGTTCGTCAACTTTGATCCGGCAGAGTTCGGCATCAAGGAAAAGGTCTGCTTTGCCGTGCTGAAAGAGATGCTCGAAACCGTGCAGGACGACGGCTGGGCGGAAGCAATCGAGTTGCGCCGCGCCGAACTTGTTCCGATGCACATTACGACCGACGATATTTTGGCGTCGATCAACTATCTGAACTGCAGGGCGTGCGGCGCTGGCGTGCCGGATGACATTGACCACCTCGGCAACCGTCGTCTGCGCTGCGTGGGCGAACTGCTGCAAAACCAGTTCCGCGTCGGCTTCACGCGCTTGGAACGCGTGATCCGCGAGCGTATGACGGTGCAGGATCTTTCCACCGTGACGGCGCAGAGCCTGATCAATATCCGTCCGGTTACGGCGGTTATCAAGGAGTTCTTCGGCTCCAGCCCGCTGAGCCAGTTCATGGATCAGAACAACCCGCTTGCCGAGTTGACGCATAAGCGCCGTCTTTCGGCGCTTGGCCCCGGCGGTCTGAGCCGTGAGCGCGCCTCGTTCGACGTTCGTGACGTGCACTACAGCCACTACGGCCGTATGTGCCCGATCGAAACGCCGGAAGGTCCGAACATCGGTCTGATCAGCTATCTTGCAACCTATGCAAAGATCAACGAATACGGCTTCATCGAAGCGCCGTATCGCAAGGTCGTGCGCGAGTACGACAAGGACGGCAAGTACGTTGCCAGCCGTGTAACGAATGAAGTCGAATACATGACGGCGGATACGGAAGACGATTACTACGTTGCACAGGCGAGCGAGCCCGTGGACGAGAAGGGCTACCTTGTCAATCACCGCATTGCCTGCCGCCGCCAGAACGAGATTATCTCTGTAGATCGCGAACGCATCGACTACGTGGACGTTTCGCCGCGTATGATGACCTCGGTCGCAACGGCGTTCATCCCGTTCCTGCAGAACGATGACGCAAACCGCGCACTGATGGGCGCGAACATGCAGCGTCAGGCGGTCCCGCTGATGGTTACCGAGGCGCCGATCGTTGCTACGGGTATCGAGCATAAGTGCGCGGTAGATTCCGAAGTCTGCGTGAAAGCACCGGATGCCGGCACGATCACCAAGGTTTCCGCGAATGAGATTTCGATTCGTCTTGACAGCCAGGATATCGTTACGCTGCCGCTGACGAAGTTTACCCGTTCCAACCAGGACACCTGCATCAACCAGCGTCCGATCGTCTCGGTCGGTGAACGCGTGGAAAAGGATCAGATCATTGCGGACGGTCCGGCATGTTCGCAGGGCGAGATTGCGCTCGGCAAAAACGTGCTGATCGGCTTCGTTACGTGGGAAGGTTACAACTACGAGGATGCTATCCTGCTGAATGAACGCCTGGTGCGCGAGGACGTCTTTACGTCGATCCATATTGAAGAGTATGAGACCGAAGCCCGCGATACGAAACTCGGTCCGGAAGAGATCACGCGCGATATTCCGAACGTCGGCGAAGATACGCTGAAAGACCTCGATGAAGAGGGCGTCATTCGCGTCGGCGCGGAAGTGACGTCGGGCGATTACCTGGTCGGTAAAGTTACGCCCAAGGGCGAAACGGAACTGACTGCGGAAGAACGCCTGCTGCGTGCGATCTTCGGTGAAAAGGCGCGCGAAGTGCGCGACTCTTCGCTGAAAGTGCCGCACGGCGAAAGCGGCATTATCGTGGACGTGAAAAAGTTTACGCGTGAAAACGGCGATGAACTGCCGCCCAGCGTCAACAAAGTCGTTCGCGTCTACGTTGCGCAGAAGAGAAAGATCTCCGTCGGCGATAAGATGGCAGGCCGCCACGGCAACAAGGGCGTCGTTTCGCGCATCCTGCCGCAGGAGGATATGCCTTTCCTGCCGGACGGCACGCCGCTGGATATCGTGCTGAACCCGTTGGGCGTTCCGAGCCGAATGAATATCGGACAGGTGCTGGAAGTCCATCTGGGCTATGCCGCCAAGGCGCTCGGCTGGAAGATCGCAACGCCGATCTTCGACAGCGCAACGGAAAATGAAATCCTCGAAACCCTGAAACTTGCCGGACTGGATGAAGACGGCAAGACGGTGCTGTACGACGGACGTACCGGCGAGCCGTTCGATAACCGCGTAACGGTCGGCTATCCGTACTTCCTCAAACTGCACCATCTGGTCGATGATAAGATCCACGCCCGTTCGACCGGCCCGTACAGTCTGGTTACCCAGCAGCCGCTCGGCGGTAAGGCGCAGTTCGGCGGTCAGCGTTTCGGCGAAATGGAAGTTTGGGCGCTCGAAGCGTATGGCGCTGCCTATACGCTGCAGGAAATTTTGACCGTCAAGTCCGACGACGTGACCGGACGTGTCAAGACCTACGAAGCAATCGTCAAGGGCCACAACGTAC
>JAFSXE010000069.1 GCA_017444195.1 Oscillospiraceae bacterium | reverse complement strand
TTTTACACGTCGAATATGCCGAGGATCACGATGCCGATAATGACCAGCGCGATCATCAGATAATGCTTCCAGCCGAGCCGTTCCTTGAGGAACAGGCGGCTCCACAGCACGCTCACCGTGCAGTAGGCGGAGATGATCGGCGCGGCGTACATCACGTGGTCGCTGTCGCCGATGGCGTAGATATAGGCGAACTGTCCGGCGGTTTCAAAAATCGCGCCGAGGTATTTCGGACCTTCCGCCTTCGGCAGCAGGCGGTCGCCGCGGATCAGCACAACGTAGATAAAGCAGCAGATACCTGCCAACAGGAACGTCAGTTCGTAAGCGACGTTGGCGCTCGCTTCGTCGAGCGTTTCCAAAACCAAACTGTCGGCGAACGTGCCAAGCGCGTCGAGCAGGCAGTAGATGACCGGCAGCGCGATGGCAAGCCACGATTTTGCATAGCGGTAGTTGCCGACGTCCTGCCGCGCACGGCGCAGATCTTCGTCTTCGTTCGCTTCTACGATGCCGAGCCCGATCACGCCGAAACTGACCAGCGCGACTGCGGCAAGCATCCACGGATTCATATCCGAAAGTCCGTTCATCGCCAGATACAAAATCGCGACGAGTGCGCCGGAGGAGTTGCAGATCGGCGAGGAAATGGAAAGTTCTATGTAGCGCAGACCGAGGTAGCCGATCGTCATGGACGAAATGTAGAGCAGCGAAACCGGCAGATATTTCAGCATGATGCCGAGCGTGATCTCCGTGCCGCCGACGAAGATTTCATATGCCGCGTGCAGACCCATGACCACGCCGACGGCGATGACCATTTTCAGATAACCGAGTTTGTCATCCTGGTCACGGCAGCCGATTTTCGAAAACAGGTCGCTGCCGCTCCAGCAGAGCAGCGCGATAACGGAAAGCCAAAACCACATACTTAAACCTCCACGATCTTTGCGTCAACCATTTTTTGAAGAGACATCAAGATGCCCGTTTTTGCGTGATACCACGTCAGTCCCCCTTGGAAATACGCGGCGAAGGGCGGACGGAGCGGACCGTCGGCGGAAAGCTCAATTGAACTGCCCTGCACGAACGCGCCTGCCGCCATGACGACTTCGCTGTCGTAGCCGGGCATCGCCCACGGGATCGGTGTAACGTAACTGTCCACCGGCGCGGCGGCTTGGATGCCCTCGCAGAACGCGAGCAGTCCTTCACGCGTGCCGAACTCGACGGCTTGAATAATATCGCACCGCTCCGCATTCGACGGCGGAATGACGCGGAAGCCGAGCGACTCATAGACCGCTGCGGCAAAGACCGCGCCTTTGAGCGCACCGGCAACGACCGTCGGCGCAAGGAAGAATCCTTGAAACAGCGACGGCAGCAGACCGAGATTGGCACCGACTTCCTGCCCCAGACCGGGCGCGGAAAGACGGAAAGCGCACCGCGAAACGAGGTCCTCCCGTCCGCAGATATAGCCGCCGATCGGCGCAAGTCCGCCGCCTGGGTTTTTGATCAGCGAGCCGACGATCAGATCCGCACCGACTTCGGACGGCTCGCGCTCCTGCACGAACTCGCCGTAGCAGTTGTCAACCATGCAGATCACGTCCGGCTTGCACTTTTTGCAGAAAGCGATCAGTTCGCCGATTTTCTCCACGGAGAACGAAAGGCGCGTGGCATAGCCCTTCGAACGCTGAATGGTGATCATTTTCGTTTTCGGCGTGATCGCCTTGGCAATCGCGTCATAGTCAAAGCAATCGCCGGGCAGCAGATCGATCTGCCGATAAGTCACGCCGTATTCCGCCAGCGAACAGGGCGACGGACGGATGCCGATGACTTCTTCAAGCGTATCATACGGCTTGCCCACGGGCGAAAGCAGCTCGTCGCCGGGCAGCAGATTTGCCGAAAGCGCAACGGCAAGCGCGTGCGTGCCGCAGGTGATCTGCGGACGGACGAGCGCCGCCTCCGTGCCGAAGCACGCGGCGTAGACCTGTTCCAGTTTTTCGCGTCCGACGTCGTTGTAGCCGTAGCCGGTCGTTGCGGCAAAGCACGCCGCATCTACGCGGTTTTCCTGTAAGGCGTGCAGGACTTTCGCCTGATTGCGCTCCGCCATCGCGTCGATTTGCGCAAAGCGGTCCTGCAACTGTGCCAGTTTTTTCTCGCCGAAAGCATAGACGGCATCGGAAATGCCGAGCGCGGCATAGGGATTTTTCATCGTCGTATCACCCCATCCTTCAATCCGCGTTATTATAGCATAAAGCGACACGCCGTGCAAGCAAGCGTTGCAAAAACGGCGGCGAGGCGGTATAATGAAACGCAGAAAAAGAGGATGAGGTTGCTATGGCTGATTTTACGTTTTGCGCACCCTGCCTGTTCGGCTTGGAGGGACTTGTCGGCGACGAATGCCGCCGTTTGGGATTTGAAAACGTTCGCGTGGAGGATCGCCGCGTATTTTTTGACGGCGGTGCGAATACGTTGGCGAAAGCCAATCTCTGCCTGCGTATGGCGGAGCGCGTGATGATCCTGCTCGGCGCGTTTGAGGCGCGGTCGTTCGAGGAACTGTATCAGGGCGTGAAGCATCTACCGCTGGAAAAACTCATTCCGCGCGACGGCGCGTTTCCCGTCAAAGGCTATTCGCTGGACAGCCGGCTCCACAGCGTGCCGGACTGCCAGGCAATCGTCAAGAAGGCGGCGGTGGATCGTCTTGCCGGCGTCTACGGCATCGAATGGTTTCCCGAAACGGGCGCGCTCTATCAGCTTCGTTTTTCGATCATGAAAGACCGCGTGGAACTGTTTCTCGATACGACCGGCGCGGCGCTCAACAAGCGCGGCTACCGCGCCGTCGCCGGTGAAGCGCCGCTGCATGAAACGATGGCGGCGGCGATGGTCACGCTCTCGCGCTACCGCGGACGCGACGTGTTTTTCGATCCGTTCTGCGGCAGCGGCACGATCTTGATCGAAGCCGCGCTGATCGCTCGCAACCGTGCGCCCGGCATGAATCGCAAGTTTGCCGCCGAAGCGTGGCGCGCCGTTCCCGGCGACGTGTGGCAGCAGGAACGCGAAGCAGCCGAAGCGCGGGAGTACCACGGCGACTATCGGCTGATCGGCAGCGATATCGATCCTGCCATGCTTTCGCTCGCCGCGGCGAACGCGAAAAAAGCCGGCGTGGGCGAACTGATTGAATGGCGGCTTGCGGACGCGGCGAAGACCGACTTCCCTGCCGAAAGCGGCACGCTGGTCTGCAATCCGCCCTACGGCGAACGGCTGGGCGAAGTCGCCGACGCGCAGAAACTTTATCGCGCCATCGGTAAAGCGTGGCGCGGCAAAACGGCGTGGAATAAGTTCATTCTCTCGTCCGACCCCGAATTCGAATACTTCTTCGGTGCGCGCGCCGATAAAAAGCGCAAACTCTACAACGGCAGACTGCAATGCAACGTCTTTGAATACTTCGCCGCCGCGAAACAGAAAGAGAGGACCGTGCGATGAAGCATCTGTTTCTGCTCAATCCCGCTGCCGGCAAGCGCGACTGCACCGCCGAACTTGCCGCGCAGATCGAAAGCGCCTGCCGAACGCGCGGTTTGGCGTATGAGATCCGAGTGTCCGCCGCGCCCGGCGATTGCACGAAGTTCGCACGCGCTGCGTGCGAGACGGGCGAGGAACTGCGCATCTACGCCTGCGGCGGCGACGGCACGCTCAACGAGGTCGTGTCCGGCGCGGCAGGATTCGCCAATGCTGCGGTTACGCATTTCCCCTGCGGCAGCGGCAACGATTTCATCCGCATTTTCGGCGATACCGCGACGTTTTCGGACTTGACGCAGCTGCTCGATCCGGTGGAAACGGCGATAGACCTGATCGCTGTCAACGACCGCTGGTCGATCAATATCGCGTCCATCGGCGTGGATGCGCGTATTGCCGTGGAAGCGCAGCAGTATAAGCGGCTGCCCGGCGTTACCGGTTCGGGCGCGTATCTGATCTCGGTCGTGACGAATTTGTTTAAGGGCATCCGCCGCGCATACGAAATTGACATCGACGGCGAACGGTTTTCCGGCGAACAGACGCTGCTGTGCGTCTGTAACGGTCGGTATTACGGCGGCGGTATGTGCCCGATGCCCGATGCCCAGCCGGACGACGGACTTTTGGACGTGCTGCTCGTGCGCGGCGTCGGCGTGCCGACGTTTGCCAAACTGTTCGGCAAATATAAAAGCGGCGGCTATGCCGAACTGCCGGAGTATGTCCGCCACTTCCGCGCAAAGACGGTCACCGTGCGCGCAAACGAGGAAAGCGTCGTCAACCTTGACGGCGAGGGCTATCGCGCCGCGGAAGTGCGGTTCGCCGTTCGCCCGAACGCGCTGCGGTTCTTCTATCCGAAGGCGGTCTTTTACCGCGGATGAGCGTCGAAAAATTTTCTTCGGAAACCCCTTGCATTCTTCCAAATAATGGTATATGATAGGGGCGTGGTTAGCACTCGGACTTTTTGAGTGCTAAAAATGTAGAACAGCGGGAAACCGCAGACAATAGGAGGTACGCATATGAAACTCACACCGACTGCGGACAACGTCGTGCTGAAAGCCGTGAAGGCAGAGGAAACGACCGCGTCCGGCATCATCCTGTCCACCTCGACGAAGGAGAAACCCGTCGTTTCGGAAGTCGTCGCCGTCGGCGAGGGCACGAAGGACGTGAAAATGACCGTGAAGAAGGGCGACAAGGTCGTCATGGCGAAGTACGCCGGCACGGAGATCAAACTCGACGGCGAAGAATACGTCATCGTGAAGATGGGCGATATTCTCGCGGTCGTCGGCTGAAAGGAGTCTTAAACTATGGCAAAGCAAATCGTTTACGGTGAAGAGGCGCGTAAGGCGCTGCAAAAGGGCATCGACACGCTTGCCGATACCGTCAAGGTTACGCTCGGCCCGAAGGGACGCAACGTCGTTCTGGGCAAGAAATACGGCGCGCCGCTGATCACGAACGACGGCGTGACGATCGCCAAGGACGTGGAGCTGGAGGACGCCTTCGAGAATATGGGCGCGCAGCTCGTCCGCGAAGTCGCTACCAAGACGAACGACGTCGCCGGCGACGGCACCACCACCGCCACGCTGCTCGCGCAGGCAATCACGCGCGAGGGTCTGAAAAACGTCACCGCCGGCGCCAATCCGATGGTGATGCGTAAGGGCATCGAAAAGGCGGTTGAAACCGCGATTGAAGCCATCAAGGCAAATTCGCAGGCGATCAACGGCTCGGCGGATATCGCCCGTGTCGGCACGGTTTCGTCCGGCGATGAGACCGTCGGCGAACTGATCGCGGAAGCAATGGAGAAGGTCGGCTCGTCCGGCGTTATCACCATCGAGGAGTCCAAGACGGCGGAAACCGGTCTGGACGTCGTCGAAGGCATGCAGTTCGACCGCGGCTACATTTCGCCGTATATGGTCACCGATCCCGATAAGATGGAAGCCGTCATCGATGATCCGTACATCCTGATCACCGACCGCAAGATCTCCGTCATCCAGGAGATCCTGCCGCTGCTGGAGCAGCTGGTCAAGACCGGCAAGAAGCTCGTCATCATCGCCGAGGACGTCGAGGGCGACGCGCTGGCGACGCTGCTCGTCAACCGCCTGCGCGGCAACTTCGTCTGCGTCTGCGTCAAGGCGCCGGGCTTCGGCGACCGCCGCAAGGAAATGCTGAAAGATATCGCCATCCTCACGGGCGGCACGGTCATTTCCTCCGAACTGAATATGGAACTTGCCGACGCGCAGCTGACCGATCTCGGCAGAGCCCGTCAGATCAAGGTCACCAAGGATAACACCGTCATCGTGGACGGCGAGGGCGACGCTGCCGCGCTTGCCGACCGCGTTGCGGAAATCAAGGCGGCGATCCGCGTGACAACGTCGGATTACGATAAGGAAAAACTGCAGGAGCGCCTTGCCAAACTGTCCGGCGGCGTCGCCGTCATCAAGGTCGGCGCGCAGACGGAAGTGGCGATGAAGGAGAAGAAACTCCGCATCGAGGACGCGCTCAACGCAACGCGCGCCGCAGTCGAAGAGGGTATCGTTGCCGGCGGCGGCACGGCGTACGTCAACGCCATTCCGGCAGTCGAGCGCCTGATCGCCAAACTCTCTGGCGACGAAAAGACCGGCGCGCAGATCATAGCCAAGGCGCTGGAAGCGCCGGTGCGTCAGATCGCCGAGAACGCCGGTGTGGACGGCTCGATCATCTTCGAAAAAGTCCGCAATTCCAAGAAGCTCGGCTTCGGCTATAACGCCTACGCCGAAACGGTTGTCGAGATGATCGCAAACGGCATCGTCGATCCGACGAAGGTCACGCGCTCCGCGCTCGAGAACGCGGCGAGCATCTGCTCCTGCGTGCTGACAACCGAATCGCTGGTCGCCGATAAACCCGAACCGCCCGCACCCGCGGCACCTGCCGGCGGCATGGGCGACATGGGCGGCATGTATTAAGAGATTTCGAAAAAGCACCGTCGAAAGACGGTGCTTTTTCTTTTACGAAACTTGACAAGAAGAATACTTCGTGATACGATGTATTACGCGAAAGGAGGTATTGCATGGACGGTCAATTAAAGCGGGGGCTGTTGGACGTTTGTGTGCTTGCGGCAATCAAGGATGAGGCGTCGTACGGCTATCAAATCATCAAGGACTTAAAACCCTATGTCGCGTTGTCCGAGTCGACGCTGTATACTATCCTCAAACGGCTGGAAGCGGAAAAATCGCTAACGGTAAAGGCGGCGGAACACGGCGGTCGGTTGAGAAAATACTATGCCATTACCGATCGGGGCAAGCAGCGGATTGAAGAATTCCGAAACGACTGGGAAGCGCTGCTGTCCATTTATCAGTTCATTACCAAGGAGGCGAAGCCAAGTGAATAAATTGGATTTTCTGGATGCGCTTCGCGTGAAGCTGTCCGATTTGCCGGAGAGCGACCGCGAGGAGCGGCTGGCGTTTTACGGCGAAATGATTGATGATCAAATCGAAGACGGTTTGACGGAGGAAGACGCCGTTGCCGCGATTGGAACGGTAGACGACGTCGCAGCGCAGATCCATGCTGAAACACCGCTTCTTGCGATTGTCAAAGAAAAAATTACGCCAAAGCGGTCGCTGCGGACGTGGGAGATTGTGCTTTTGGTGCTTGGTGCGCCGCTGTGGATTCCGCTTTTGATTTCTACGCTTGCGGTTGTGCTGTCTGTCTATATTGTTATGTGGGCTGTGGTGCTTTCGTTGTATGCCGCTGATCTGGCGCTTGCGATCAGCGCGTTGGGATGCGCGGCAATTACCGTTGTTTGGCTGCTGACCGGCAATCCGCTGGGCGCTGGCTGCGCGCTCGGCGCGACGTTGGTTTGCGCAGGATTGACTATTTTGCTGTTTTGGGGCTGTGCGTTTGCAACCAAGGGGGTTGTGGCACTGACAAGGCTATTGCGCGCTCGGCGCAGAAAGAGGTGACAGAGATGCGTACGTTCAAAAAATGGCTGATTGCGGCAATTGTGCTGCTTGTGCTCGGCGGAATGGTTTTTGCAATTTCCGTGGCGCTCATGGGTTTTGATTTCAGCAAACTGCAAACTGATCGCTGTGAAACGACGGTGGTTACCATTGATGAAGCGTTTCGCGACATAGCAATCACGGCACGAACGGCGGACGTTGCGCTGGTGCCGTCCGAGGACGGAAAATGCAGCGTTACGTTCTATGCGGAGAAAGCGTCGACGCCGAGCGCCTCGGTGGAAAACGGCGTGTTGACAATCCGCACTGATAAAAAGAAAGATTGGACACTTTCCGGCATCTTGTCCGGATCGCCGAGCATCACCGTTTCTCTTCCTGAGAACGTCTATGGCGTGCTGACGATTGCGGTGACGACGGGCGATATTACCACGACCGATCTTTCTGCGGAAACGCTTGCGCTTTCGGTGACGACCGGCGACATTGTTCTAAAAAATGTGACGTGTCGGGATGTGATAACCGAGGGAACAACAGGTAATATTACGCTGACGAACGTCATGGCTTCCGGCGAGGTTTCCGCCGTGCGAAGCACCGGCAATATTCAACTGGACGGAAGCGACGCAGCAACGCTGACGCTCAAAACGACAACGGGCAACATTACCGGTACGCTACGCTCCGGCAAGACCTTTGCCGCAAAGACAACAACCGGTGATGTGTCCGTTCCGCCGACGGATGGCGGCAAGTGCGAGCTGCAAACGACGACCGGTGATATTCAGATTGAAATTCAATAAGTAAAAGGCAAGACAAAGCGGGGGCGTTGCCCCTGCTTTGTCTTGCCTTTTCGGCGGCGTAGTGCTATACTTTGAGGGATTTTACGGGAAGGAGGGAGTGCGATGCACGCTACACGCGATCTGACACAGGGCTCGCTGTGGAAGAACATTTTTCTGTTCAGCGTGCCGCTGATCCTCTCCAATCTTTTGCAGGTGCTGTTCAACATGTCCGACCTGGCGGTCGTCGGCAATTTCGCGCAAAACGGCGCACAGGCGCTCGGCTGCGTCGGCTCAACGAGCAACCTCGTTTTCCTGTTCACGGGTGTGCTGATGGGGCTCGGAAGCGGCGTCAACGTACTGACGGCGCGGTACTACGGCGCACGCGAGCCGGACGAAGTGGAAAAGACCGTGCATACCGCTGCGGTCGTCTGCGCGCTTGCCGGTGTTTTGCTGATGGCGGTCTGTCTGCTGCTGTCTGCGCCGGTGCTGCGGCTGCTCGGCACGAAGGACGTGCTGTTCGACGGCGCGCTGCTCTACTTCCGCATCGTATCGCTGGGGCTGCCGGCGCTGGCGATCTACAATTTCGGCTGCGGCGTATTCAGCGCCGTGGGCGACACGCGCACGCCGCTGCGGTTTATGATGCTCTCCGGCATCGTCAATCTGCTGCTCAACCTTATCTTTGTCATAGCGTTTCGCTGGGACGTGGAAGGCGTTGCCACCGCAACGGTTCTCTCGCAATATCTCTCGGCGGTGCTCGTGGTGATCAAACTGCTTCGGTCCGGCGAATGGCATGCGCTCCGGCTGCGGCGCTTGCGGATCGTGCCGGACAAGGCGAAGATGATGCTTGCCATCGGCGTCCCGACGGCGATGCAGAACGCGATTTTTCAAGTTGCCAACCTCTTTATCCAGGGCGGCGTCAACACGTTTTCGCCGACGGTCGTGGAGGGCAATTCCGTTGCGGATCAGCCGAACGGCATCGTATTTTGCATGCTCGACGCGTTCTACGTCGCCTGCACCAGCTTCATGAGCCAAAACTACGGCGCCGGCAAGCGCGACCGCGTTTTGAAGAGTTACCGCGTCAGCTTGACCTATGCCTGCGGCACGGCGCTGCTGCTCAGCGGCTTGCTCGCGCTGTTCGGCAGACCGTTTCTGTCGCTGTTCAACCGCGATCCGGCGGTGCTGGACGCCGGCATGTACCGGCTGAACGTGATGTGCTGCTGCTATGTTTTCGCCGCGGTGATGGACTGCACGATTGCCGCCTCACGCGGACTGGGCAAGACGTTCGTGCCGACGGTGATCGTCGTGGTAGGATCGTGCCTGTTCCGCATTGCGTGGGTCTATACCGTTTTCGCCTACTTCCATACGATGATCTCGCTTTACGCGCTCTATCTGTTCTCGTGGGTGCTGACCGGCGCGGCGGAGATCGTCTATTTCCGCAGGGTGTGGAAAAAGTTGTTTCCTGCGACAAATAGTTCTTTACAAACAGGTGAATATATAGTAAAATAATCTCAAGTTTGTAACTATATCTTGTGGGGAGGTGCGCCGTGTGATTCGTTATCAGATTTCCGGAGGGCAGAAGCTGAACGGAACCGTCACGATTTCCGGCGCGAAGAACGCCGCCGTGGCGATTCTGCCTGCCGCGCTGCTGGTGGACGGCAAATGCCGCATCGAAAACGTGCCGGACATTTCCGACGTTCGCCTGCTGCTGCAGATTATCGACTATCTCGGCGCCGAGGTGCGCCGTCTTTCGCCCAACACGCTGGAAATCAACGCGCATCATGCCGTTTGCCGTACCGCGCCGGAAGAACTGGTGCGCAAAATTCGCGCGTCGTACTATCTGCTCGGCGCGCAGCTCGGCAGATTCGGCAGAAGCGAAGTTGCGCTGCCCGGCGGCTGCGACTTCGGCACGCGTCCGATCGACCAGCATATCAAGGGATTTGAAGCGCTGGGCGCAACGGTTTCGCTGGACAGCGGCACGGTCTGCGCAGAGACGTTGGACGGAAGACTCACCGGCAGCCACGTCTATCTTGATTTCGTTTCCGTCGGCGCGACGATGAATACGATGATCGCGGCGGTGCTCGCCAAGGGCACCACGATCATTGAGCCGTGCGCAAAAGAGCCGCACGTGGTTGATCTTGCCAACTTCCTTAACGCCATGGGCGCGCAGGTCAGCGGCGCCGGTACGGACGTGATCAAGGTGCGCGGCGTGGACAAACTGGCAGGCGGCGCGTATTCGATCATTCCCGATCAGATCGAGGCCGGAACGTATATGGCGGCGGTTGCCGCTGCCGGCGGCAACGTCATCGTGCAGAACGTCATTCCCAAGCATATGGAAGGCATCGCGGCGAAACTGCGCGAGATGGGGCTTTCCATTGCGGAATACGACGACGCGATCCGTGTGGAAAAGACGCGTCCGCTTAAGGGCGTGAACGTCAAGACACTGCCGTATCCCGGCTTCCCGACGGATATGCAGCCGCAGATCGTCGCC
>JAFSXE010000007.1 GCA_017444195.1 Oscillospiraceae bacterium | reverse complement strand
GTGGCTTCCGGATCGTCCAGCAGGCAAACGCAGGCGTCAATGGTTTCCTTCAGATTGTGCGGCGGAATATTCGTCGCCATACCGACGGCAATGCCGCTTGAGCCGTTGACCAAGAGATTCGGGAAGCGGCTCGGCAGCACGCGCGGCTCTTTGCGGCTCTCGTCAAAGTTCGGGTCCCAGTTGACCGTGTCCTTGTCGATGTCGCGCAGCATTTCGTTTGCGATCTTGCTCATGCGCGCCTCGGTGTAACGGTAGGCGGCAGGGGGATCGCCGTCCACGGAACCGAAGTTGCCGTGGCCTTCCACCAGCATATAGCGAAGCGAGAAATCCTGACCCAGACGCACCATGGCGTCGTACACGCTCGCGTCGCCGTGCGGAGGGTAGCGGCCCAGCACGTCGCCGACGCAGGTGGCGGATTTCTGGAACGGCTTGTCGGACGTCAGACCGTCCTCATACATGGCGTAGAGGATGCGGCGATGGACGGGTTTTAAGCCGTCGCGCACGTCCGGCAGGGCGCGTCCGACGATGACGGACATTGCGTAGTCGATGTAACTTTTCTGCATTTCCGGCACAAGCTCGGATTCGGTGATCACCTGATCGGGAAAGGCGATATCCTCCGGCTTGTAATCTCTGTTATGCGCCATTTGTGTCCGTCACCTCCTTAAATATCCAGATTGCTGACGCTGTGCGCGTTTTCTTCGATCCACGCGCGGCGCGGCTCGACTTCCTCGCCCATGAGCAGCGAGAACGTGCGGTCGGCGGCAATCGCGTCGCCGAGCGTAATGCGGCGCAGCGTGCGTGTTTCGGGGTTCATCGTGGTTTCCCACAGTTCTTCCTTATTCATCTCGCCGAGACCCTTGAAGCGTGAAATCTCAATTTTGCGGTTGGGATCGTCGCCGCGCATTTCGGCGGAGATGCGGTCGCGCTCCTCATCGGAATACGCCACGCGCTCCGTCTTGCCGCGCGTAAGCTTGTACAGCGGCGGCACGGCGGAATAGACGTAGCCGTTTTCGATCAGCGGCCGCATAAAGCGGAAGAAGAACGTTAAAAGCAGCGTGCGGATATGGCTGCCGTCCACATCGGCATCCGCCATGATGATGATCTTGTGATAGCGGAGTTTTTCAAGATTGAACTCCTCGCCGATGCCGGCGCCCAGCGCCATGATGACGGGATTGAGTTTATCGTTGTTGTAAACGCGGTCGGGACGCGCCTTTTCCACGTTGAGCATCTTGCCCCACATTGCCAAAACCGCCTGGAAGCGCGAATCGCGTCCCTGGTTGGCGGAGCCTGCCGCGCTATCGCCCTCGACGATGTAGATTTCACAAAGCGCCGGATCGCGCTCATTGCAGTCTTTGAGCTTGTCCGGCATCGAGCCGGATTCCAGTCCGCTTTTGTTGCGGACGGACTCGCGCGCTTTTCTCGCCATTTCTCTGGCACGCGACGCGAGCAAGGCCTTTTCCAGAATGATCTTCGCCACGGCGGGGTTTTCATCGAGATACTCCGCCAGTTTGGTCGAAACCATACTCTCCACGAGCGTGCGCATCCGCGCATTGCCGAGCTTCGTCTTGGTCTGTCCCTCAAACTGCGGCTCGGGCAGCTTGACCGAAATGACCGCAACCAGTCCTTCGCGGCAGTCCTCGCCGGAAACGCGGTCGTCGCCCTTGATCGCACCGGTCTTAATGCCGTAGGCGTTAAGCACCTTCGTCAGCGCCGCCTTGAAGCCGGCTTCGTGCATGCCGCCTTCGGTGGTGTTGATATCGTTGGCAAACGACATCATCGTTTCGTTATAGTTATCGTTGTAGAGCAGCGCAACTTCGGCAACGTCGTCGTCCTTTTTGCCCTGCAGATAGATCACTTCGTCATGCAAGGGCGATTTTCCCTCGCTGAGCCAGCGGACAAACTCGCGAATGCCGCCGTCGTAGCACATTTCGTCCTCGCGCACCTCGTCGCCGCGCACGTCGCGCAGGACGATGCGAAGTCCGGCATTCAAGAACGCCTTTTCGCGCAGGCGCGTATGGAGCGTTTCATAGTCGTAAACCGTCGTGTCGAACATTTCCGCATCCGGCTTGAACGTCACTTCCGTTCCGGTATGCTCGGTCTTGCCGACGATCTTCATCTCCTGCGTGATCGCGCCGCGCGCGAACTTCATCTCATAGATGACGCCTTCTTTATGTACGCGCACCTGCAGCCATTCGGAAAGCGCGTTGACGACCGATGCGCCGACGCCGTGCAGACCGCCGGATACCTTGTATCCGCCGCCGCCGAACTTGCCGCCGGCATGCAGCACGGTAAAGACAACTTCCAACGCAGGACGTCCCGTTTGCGGCTGGATATCCACGGGGATGCCGCGGCCGTTATCCAAAACGGTGATAATATCGCCCTCGCCGATCGTAACGGTAATTTCCGTACAGAAGCCGGCAAGCGCCTCGTCGATGGAGTTGTCCACGATTTCGTAGACAAGGTGATGCAGACCGGACGCGCTCGTCGAGCCGATATACATACCCGGACGTTTGCGCACTGCCTCCAAGCCCTCCAAGACTTGGATTTGCGCACCGCCGTACTGATCTTCCTGCATAATGTTCTTCTCTTCGCTCATGGATTCGGATCTCCTTTTCCAACCGCCGCCTTATGCAGAGGTTAATCCTTATTGTGTGCTTTTCTTATTTGCGCTTTAAAAGCCGTTCCATTGCGTCAAATAACCAGCAAAGAAATCTTTGCAGCCCAATTGCAAAGATAACGCCTAATACCAGGACTAAAATTTTAACAAAGAAGTTCACAGATTCAGATCTCCTTTATCGAGTGATTGCAGACGCTTTTCCAGCGTCGCCGTGGAAAACTGGGTCAAATAAACGCGGTCCATGCCGTATTCCCGCGTCAGTAAAAACGTCTTCGGCAGGTCGTCGCCGACGGGGATCACCGCGCCCTCTTTCTCCTGCCTTGATAAAAATTCACGCGTGCGGTACGACCACGAACCGTTGTCGAGGTCGATGATGCCGATGATGGAGGACGTGCGAACGGCCATATCGCCGCCGATCGGAAAATACATCGTTTACTCCTTTTCCGCTACCGTGCCGTTTTGGACGGTAAACGTCTTGCCGACCGTTGTCAGGCGGTCGGGCTCACAGCAGGTGATAAAAATCTGTCCGCGCTGCAGTTTGTTCAGCAGATAATCCTGCCGCTTGGCGTCCAGCTCCGAAAGCACGTCGTCCAAAAGCAGAACCGGCATCTGTCCGGTGTCGCGGCAAAACAGTTCCCGTTCTGCAAGCTTCAGCGAGATCGCCGCCGTACGCGTCTGTCCCTGCGAGCCGAAACTCTTCAGCGGCAGATCGCCGAGAAACAACTCAAAATCGTCCCGATGGACGCCGGAAAGACATTGTCCCGATTCCAGTTCGGCGATACGGTGGCTTTCCATGTGCGATTTAAGCCGGTCATAAATCACCGCTTCGTCCGCAAACGGATCGTCCACGGAAGATACGGTATGGTATTCCATGCGGAGCGTTTCGCCGCCGCCGGAAAACTCACAGTGAAACGCTGCCGCCTGTTCGCCGAGTGCGCGCAGATACCGGGCGCGAACGCTCAAAATCCGCGCGCCGTAGCGGCACATGCCCTCGGAAAACTCCGGCAGCGCATCCAATAAGGACGGATACTGTTCGCAGTCGCGTAAAATGCGGCTTTTCTGCTCGCACAGGCGCGTGTATTCGGAAAGGGCGTTGTCATAGCCGACGCGAAGCTGGCAGAGCGCAAGATCGATCATGCGCCGCCGTGCTGCAGCGCCGCCGCGAAGCACGGAAAGATCGTCCGGGCAAAACAGTACCGCCGTAAGATTACCGGCAAACGCGCCGAACGTTTTCTGCTTGACGCCGGAGAGAAAAAGCTGCCGCGGCCGACGAGACGCGAACAGAACGGCTCGCAGGTTTTTCGTTCTCTCCTCGGTAAACACGTCTGCAGACAGTTCAGCGAATTCCCGTCCCAAACCGACGAGTTCCGCCTCCTTATGCGTGCGAAAACTCTTTCCGGCGGCAAGATAATAAATCCCCTCGACCAGATTGGTTTTTCCGTGAGCATTATCACCGACAAACAGATTGATGCCGGCGCACGGCGCAACGGTGACCTCGTCATAGTTGCGAAAACCGCGCAGCGTTAACGATTCAATCTGCATTCGCCACTACCTGCCACGTTTTACCGTCAAGCGAAACCGTTTCACCGCCATGCAGTTTTTTCCCGCGCATCGTGCAGACTTCGCCGTTGACCGAAACCGCACCGTCCTGGATCAGCAGTTTTGCCTCGCCGCCGGTCTGCACCGCACCGCAAAACTTCAAAAAATCCTGTAATTTGATCCACTCGGTATGAATGGTAACCGTCATAACTTACTCCGTTTTCACGCGCACCGGCAAAACGAGATATGTGAACGTATCTTTGCCGTCTGCCGGCGTCATAATGATGGGGCTTAAACTGTTCGTCAGTTCGATCAATACGTCGTCCGTATCGATCACGCGCAGCGCGTCGAGCAGATACCGGCAGTTAAAGCCGATTTCCAAATCTTTACCGTCGCCGGCAAGCGTGCAGCGGTCACGTGCGCTGCCGAGCGCCGTATCCGTGCGAAATTCCGCCGTATCTTTGCCAAACAGGCAGCGCACCGGACTCTTATATTTTTCGTTGACCATCAAGCCGACGCGCTCCAATGTAGAAGCCAGCGCACTGACCGAACCTGTCATCTTGATCGGCGTATCGCGGACCAACACTTTCCGCCAATCCATAAACTCGCCTTCCAGTACACGGCAAACGAGCTGCGCATCGCCGATCTGGAATAAAATGTGCAGTTTCGTGCGCGAAATCTTTACCGGCTCGTCGGTGTCTTCCAAAATCTTTTCCACCTCGCGAAGCGCCGCGGCAGGAACAACAAACTTTTCATTGCCTTCCGCTGCCTGCTCCGGCGTCCAACGGCGAAGTGCCAAACGGAAACCGTCGGTGGAAACCGCCGTCCAACTGCCTTCCGCCTTTTCAAACAGAACGCCGGTATGAATTGGGCGCGTCGCCTGTTCGCTGACGGCAAACAGCGTGCCGCCGATCATTTCCCGCAGCACGCGCTGCGGCATCTCGGCAAGCAGCCGTGCATCTTCCACGGAAGGAAGTTCCGGGTAATCTTGCGCCTGATCGGCGGAGAAATGAAACGCAGAAATACCGCAAATCACGGAAACTTTCATTCCGTCGTCCACGGAAACGGTAACCGGCTCGTCCGGCAGTCTCCGCACAATATCAAAAAACAGGCGCGCCGGCATGACACATTCGCCGACTTCCGTCACTTCCGCAGGCACGGTTACCGTTACACCGGTTTCCATGTTGTAGCCGGTCATTCTCAGCTGCATGCCTGCCTGGAGATAAATGCCTTCCAAAACGGCACTCGGGCTCTTTGCCGCCACCGTTCGGGACGCGACGGAGATCGCGCTGACCAAAAGCGCTTTTTCACAGGTGAATTTCAACATGATACGTTCCTCGCTTTCCGTCCGTTTTTCTTCTTTCTAAGAAAGAAAGTAAAAAAGAAGTCTTTTTCGTAGGTTCGTGGATATTGTGGAAAAGCGTCGTTTTTCGCGTTTTATCTGTCTTTTTTATCAACAAAGAACTGTTGATAAACGGAAGACTTTTCCACTTTTAATCCTCATAAAAACGATGAATGATCTATCCACAAAGAATACCACGTGGATTCCACAGAAAACTGTGGATTACATCTTGCTGTTGATGTTCGATATAATATCTCGGATGTTATCTTGCAGTCCGGAGGACGTGTCGGACAGCATATTTTTCACTTTTCGCACGCCGTGAATAACGGTGGAATGATCACGGTTGAGTTCGCGTCCGATATCGATCGTCGTATAGCCGGCAAGTTCCTGCAGCAGATACATGGCAATCTGCCGTGCTTCCGAAACGGATTTACTCTTTCCGGTCGAACGAAGCACGGTGTCCTCAATCGAATAAAAGCGGCAGACCTCGGAAAGAATGAGCTGCGGCGTCGGCGTCGAGCGCGCGTCCGTCTGCAAGACTTTAATCAGCTTCATCGCCGATTCTTTTGTGATCGGCATCCGATCCAGTTCCCACGCCGCCTTAAAGCGGTTGACCGCGCCTTCGAGTTTTCGCACGTCCGAAGTAACGTTTTCCGCAATAAACGCGCAGACGTCCGGCGGAAGATCAATGCCGACGGCTTCGGCGTTCATCTGGAGAATTGCTACGCGCGTTTCATAATCCGGCGGCGAGATCTCCGTGATCAGACCGCATTCAAAACGCGTCCGCAGCCGTTCTTCCAGTTTCGACATTTCCGCCGGCGGCCGGTCCGCCGTCATAACGATCTGTTTTTTGTTTTCAAACAGCGCGTTAAACGTGTGGAAATATTCTTCCTGCGTAGAATCCTTGCCGGCAATAAACTGAATATCGTCGATCAGAAAGAGATCGGCATTGCGGTATTTTTCGCGGAACTCGATGTTTCTGCCGGCTTGAATTGCCGCAATCAGTTCGTTGGTAAACTGCTCCGCTTTAATATAGACGATATTCGCTTCCGGAAAATCCTTATGGACTTTCGTTGCAATGGCGTAGAGCAAATGTGTTTTTCCCAAACCGGAAGGTCCGTGGATAAACAGCGGGTTATAACTCCGCTCCTTCGGATCGTCGTCCGCCGAATTGGCAAAACGCGGTTTTGTCGCAACGGAAAGCGCCGCGGCATGCGCAAAACGGTTCGACGTACCGACAACGAATTTTTCAAACGTAAACTGCGGATTGAAGTCGATGAAATCGGGCTTTTTCTGCTGATTGCTGAACGATTCCATCTCTTCCTGACCAAGTACGGTCAGTTCAACGTCGGAATCAAAGATTTCTTTCATTGCGTCTTTGATGTAACCGGACGCGCGGCGCTCGATCATATCCTTGCGGAACGGACTCGGCGAAAACAGCACGAGTTTGCTGTCGGTACACTCGACGACCTCTGCGTCGTCAAACCACGTCGAAGCGATTTGCGGCGTCAGCCGCTCCTCCAAATAGTGGTAAATTTTCGCCCAAATATATGCCGATGAATACATACGTTCGCCCCTTTCGAAAAAGACGATAATAACCCATACAATTATAACATAAAAAGCCATTTTTAGCAACGATTTTCTCGGTTGAAAAAAAGAAAAAACACCGCATTTTTGCGGTGTTTTTTCGTCGTAATTTACTGCAGAAAACCGTTAATAATTTGCTCCTCCGCTTCGGACTCCGTCAGCCCCAGCGTCATGAGTTTGATAAGCTGCTCGCCGGCAATTTTACCGATGGCGGCTTCGTGCACAAGTTCGGCGTCCACGTTGTTGGCTTCCAGTCCCGGAACGGCAAGAATACGGCCTTCATCCATGATGATCGAATCGCATTCGGTATGACCGTGGCAGGCGGCATTGCCGACGATTTTCGCGTTGAACTTCTGGAACGAATGATCCCGTGCCACCGAGCGTGAAACGACGTCCGCGCTGGCGCCTTCGCCGTTCAGCGTGACGGTGTAGGTGCTGATCGCCCGCTGCTCGCCGTGTGTCATCAGCCGTTCGCGGACGATGAGTTTTGCGTTTTCGGCAAGTTCGGCAACGGTCGTGCGTTCGGTGTCGTCCACGCCCTTGATCTGCACCATCTCCATCTCCACGACACTGCCGGCCTCTTGATAGACCTCGGTCACGGGATTGAGGATGCGTTTTCCTTTGCCGTCACCGGAGCCGTAATGCTTTTCCACATAGCGGATCTTGGCATTTTTGCCGACGAAAAAGCGGTGGATACCGTCGTGCTGAGAATCCTGTGTGCCGCAGTTATCGATGCCGCAGCCGGCAACGATCAAAACGTCTGCGTTCTCGCCGATGTAAAAGTCGTTGTAGACCAGTTCTTTCAGTCCGCTTTCCGTCATCACAACGGGAATATGCACGCTCTCGTTTTTCGTATTCGGCTTGATATGGATATCCAATCCGCTGACGTCGGATTTCGGCGTGATCTCGATATTGGCGGAGGACTGCCGTCCGGCGGACTGACTGTTGGCACGGATGTTATACGCGCCCTCCGGTACCTTGTGGAGGTCTGCTACTTCGCGCAGAATCCGAAGTTGAATTTCGTTAAGATTCAGCATACCGCACCGCCTTTCTGCCCGACACGGCACTCCTGTACGGCGGAGGACGTACCGATCAGCGAGGGCAGGATCTCATCTCGCGCACCCTGCCGGTCGATTTTGCCGTCCTTCAGCACGACGATCTCGTCGGCAATACTCAAAATGCGCTCCTGGTGGGAGATGATCAGAATCGAGCCGCCGGTGATCGTCTGCCGCATGCGGCGGAACGCCTCGATCAAGTTTTGGAAACTCCACAGGTCGATGCCGGCCTCCGGCTCGTCAAAGATCGAAAGCGCCGCGCCGCGCGCCAGCACGGTTGCGATTTCGATGCGCTTGAGTTCGCCGCCGGACAGACTGGCGTTAACCTCTCGATCGATATAATCTCTGGCACACAGTCCGACGCCGGAAAGATACTCGCAGGCGTCGGCAACCGTGAGCTGCTTTCCGGCGGCAAGGCGAATCAGATCCAGCACCCGAATGCCCTTAAAGCGCACGGGCTGCTGGAACGCATAGGCAATGCCCTTCCGCGCGCGTTCGGTGATGCCGAGCGCGGTGATGTCCTCGCCGCGGAAAAGGATCTTGCCTGCCGTCGGCTTCTCAATGCCGGCAATCAGCTTTGCCAGCGTGGATTTACCGCCGCCGTTCGGACCGGTAATCACGACGAACTTGCCGTCGGGAATCGTCAGCGAAAGTTCGCGCACAATCTCCTTTTCTGCGCTCTCTTCCGCCACGGTAAAGGATACGTTTTGCAATTCTAACATGATGTTTGACTCACGCTTCTTTCTCTTTTTCGCCGCGGAGCGCCGCGTCGATCGCGCGGGCGGCAAGTTTGCCTGCACCCATTGCGGAAATTACGGTTGCCGCGCCCGTTACGGCGTCGCCGCCCGCGTAAACGGCACGGCGCGAAGTCAAGCCGTCTTCGTTTACAACGATACCGCCGCGGCGGTTGACCTCCAAGCCGTCCGTGGTGTTTTTGATCAGCGGATTTGGCGACGTGCCGATAGCCATTACGACTGCGTCTACGTCCAGCGTGAACTCGCTTCCGGGAATCTCAACAGGGCGGCGTCTGCCGTCGCTGTCGGGCTCGCCGAGTTCCATTTTCACACACCGCAAACCGGAAACGAAACCGTTTTTCGGGTCACGCGGATCATCGGGGTTTTCGTAGCCCAGCACCGCCACGGGATTGCACAGCAGTTTGAAAATCACGCCCTCTTCTTCAGCGTGTTCGACCTCTTCGGCACGTGCGGGCAGCTCGTCCATCGAGCGGCGATAGACGATATACACGGCTGTTGCGCCGAGCCGAAGCGCTGTGCGTGCTGCGTCCATCGCAACATTGCCGCCGCCCACGACGGCGACGCTGCCGCCCTTCATGATCGGCGTTTCCGGCTCGTCAAGATAGGCGCGCATGAGGTTGTTTCGCGTCAAGAATTCGTTGGCGGAATAGACGCCTTTCAGTCCCTCGCCGTCAATGCCCATAAAGCGCGGCAGTCCGGCGCCCGAGCCGATAAATACCGCCGCAAAGCCCAACTGGAACAGCTCGTCAACCGTTAGCGTTTTGCCGATCACAACGTTGGTTTCAATCGTTACGCCGAGCCGTTTCAGCGATTCCACTTCTTTGGCGACAATCGCTTTCGGCAAGCGGAATTCGGGAATGCCGTAGACCAGTACGCCGCCGGCGGTATGCAGCGCTTCATAGACCGTCACGTCATAGCCTTTTTTTGCCAAATCGCCTGCGCAGGTCAGACCGGACGGACCCGATCCGACGACGGCGACGCGAATGCCGTTCGGCTGCGGCTTTTCAAGGTTATCCGCGGCGTGCGCATTGTGCCAGTCTGCGACAAAGCGTTCCAGCCGCCCGATGCCGACGGGCTCGCCCTTGATGCCGCGCACGCACTTGGATTCACACTGCGTTTCCTGCGGACAGACGCGCCCGCAGACGGCAGGCAGACTGGATGTTTCATGAATGATTTGATACGCGCCCTCAAAGTCGCCTTCCTTGACCTTGGCGATAAATTCGGGGATGCGGATGTTGACCGGACAGCCGGAAACACAGGGCATGTGCTTGCAGCCAAGACAGCGCAGAGCTTCATCGAGCGCCGCCTCCTCGGAATAACCCAGCGCGACCTCGCGGAAATTGCGCTTGCGCGCCTCCGCCGCTTGCGTCGGCATGGGATTTTTGTCGGGCCGCATATTCGGCATATCAGTCCACCTCCCGAAAGAGATTGCACGCGCGCTCGTGCGCACTGTGTTCAAACGCGGCGTACATTCTGCCGCGCGACATTGCTTCATCGAAGTCGATCTCATAGCCGTTAAAGTCCGGACCGTCCACGCAGGCGAACTTTGTGATGCGCTTGCCGTCCTGCGTGAGCGTCACGCGGCAGCCGCCGCACATGCCCGTGCCGTCGATCATGATCGGATTCATCGAAACGGTAACCGGCACGCCGAACGGCTTGGCGGTCAGCGTAACGAACTTCATCATGATCAGCGGACCGATGGTTATGATGCAGTCAAAGTGTTCGCCGGCGTCCAGCATCGCTTTGAGCGGAGCGGTCACGTTTCCGTGTTCGCCGTAGGAGCCGTCGTCGGTCATCACGGTCAGACGGTCGGAGCAGGAGCGAAATTCTTCTTCCAAAATCACAAGATCTTTATTCCGAAAGCCAATGATGCTCGTGACTTCCGCGCCGCGGCGATGCAGTTCCTGTGCAACCGGCATGGCAATCGCGCAGCCGACGCCGCCGCCCACGATGCAGACTTTTTTCAGCCCGTCGAGGTGTGTCGGTTCGCCCAGCGGTCCGACAAAGTCGGAAATGGTGTCGCCTGCTTTTTTGCAGTTGAGCTTGTGCGTTGTCGCGCCGACAATTTGAAAAATGATTTTCACCGCGCCGCGTACGGCGTCTGTTCCGGCGACGGTCAGCGGAATGCGCTCACCGTTTTCATCGACGCGCAAAATGATAAATTGTCCGGCTTTCGCTTTTTTTGCGACGAGCGGCGCATGGATTTCCATTTGCGTAACGGTGGGATTGAGCCGCTTTTTTGTCAGAATTTCATACAAGAAGGATCGCTCCTTTCGGTATAAACGGCGGTTCCCAGCCTGACTGGGAACCGCCGTTCTCGGTACGGATTACATGGCGGTGTAGCCGCCGTCAACCGGCAGATTGACGCCCGTCACGTAGGACGACGCCGGCGACGCGAGGAACAGCGCGGCGGTATCCAGTTCGCCCTCTTCGCCGTAGCGCTCTTCGGGGATCATCGTCTTGGCGTTCTGCTGGAAGAAGTCGGAATTGAGCGTGTCGCGGGTCAGATCGGTGTAGAAATAACCCGGGCAGATCGCGTTGACGGTGATGCGGTATTTGCCCCACTCGGCAGCCAGTGCGCGCGTCATGTTGACGACGCCGCCCTTCGCGGCATGATACGGCGCGGAGCCGGCAATCTTGTTGCCGACCAGACCGTACATGGAGGCGATGTTGATAATTCTGCCGTACTTGGCAGGGATCATCGCTTTTTTGGCGACGGCACGCGCCACGCGGAACGAGCCGAACAGGTCAATGTTCATCTCGTTGGCAAACTGCTCGTCGGTAATATCCTCTGCAGGCGCAACGGCGCCGGTGCCGGCATTGTTGATCAGAATATCCACGCGACCGAATTCTTTCAGCACGGTATCCACCATAGCTTCCACGCCTTCGGTATCGGTAATGTCGCAGCGGACGGCAAGCGTCTTCACGCCGTATTCCTCGGCAATCTTCGCGGCGACTTCGTCAATCATGTTCTGACGACGGGCGACGGCAACGATGTTCGCACCCTGGCTGGCAAGCGCCTTTGCCATCTGCACGCCCAGTCCGGTCGAGCAGCCGGTCACGATGGCAACCTGCCCTTTGAGATCAAAATAGTTTTTCATCATAGGTTCCTCCTGTTTCTTTTCTACCCTGACATTATAACCCAAAACGGGGCAAAATCATAGCCCCATTTTTCGGGTTTACCGTTTTTCCGCCGGCAGCGTGATCGTCACGGTCGAGCCTTCGCCGTAAACGGAATCGATTTGGATATCGCCGTTGTGGACGTTCAAAATCTCTTTGGCGATGGAGAGACCCAGACCCGTGCCGCCGGACTGACGCGAACGCGCCTTATCCACGCGATAGAAGCGTTCAAACAGATGCGGCAGGTCTTTTTCTGGGATGCCGATACCGTTATCCTTGACAACGACTTTGATTTTCTTCTTGTCACGCGCGGCGAAAACCTCGATCTTGCCGCCGTCCGGCGTGTATTTGACCGCGTTCGAGATGATGTTCAGCACCACCTGCTCAATGCGTTCCTGATCGCCGTGTACTGCCAGTTCGTCGTCCTCCGGCAGCGTATAAGTAAACGTGTGCTTGTGATTTTGCGCGTCGATCTGCTCCGCTTCGCAGACGTTTTTCACCGCTTCGGCAAGCGAGAACTGCGTGAAATTCATCTCCATGCGGCCATAGTCGAACTTGCTCAGCGTCAGAAGATCCTGCACGATATGCGTCATGCGGTCGGCTTCGCTGACGATCACGCCGAGGAAGCGGCTGCGCAGTTCCGGCGGCAGCTCGTCGCCCGAAGAGATGATCGTCTCCGCGTAGGATTTGACGTTTGTCAGCGGCGTGCGCAATTCGTGGCTGACATTGGCGACGAATTCGCGCCGCGTCTGCTCCGCTTTTCGCTGCTCGGTTACGTCGTGCAGCACGACGAGCGCGCCGCCCTGCGCCTGCTCGGAGGCAAACGGCGCCATAAACAGCGAAAGTTCGCGATCGCCGACCTTCTTTTCACATTCCAAAAAGTTGGGGCGTTTCAGCGCCATGACCGCCTTGAACGACGCTTCGCCGCCGAAGAGTTCGTCGAACGTCACGGCGGGGTCGAGTTCTCTGCCGAGCATCTGCGTGGCGGCGGGGTTGTGGTGAATAATGCGTCCGCTCGGATCGAACGCCGTCACGCCGTCGGTCATGTGCAGAAAGAGTGTGGAAAGTTTCGTCCGTTCGTTTTCCACCTCGGTCAGCGTGCTTTGCAGTACCAACGCCATGTGGTTGAAGTTCCGCGTCAGCGTGCCGATCTCGTCGCGGCTGGTCACGTCCAGTTTTTGCGAAAAATCGCCGGCGGCAACCTGCCGCGTGCCGAGCGTCAATGCGCGGATCGGCGTGATCAAAATACGGCTGAGCAGAATCGCCAGCACGATGGAAATCGCCATGCCGAGCGCCAGCGCCTCGATGATGATGTCCAGCACCTCGCCCGTCAGATCGTTGACCGTCGCCTTGTTGTCCAAAACGTAAATCACGTAATCGCCCACCGGCACGGCAACGTCCATGTAGTTCGACGCTTCCGCGCTGGTCTGTCCGACCTCACCGCCGAGCGCGGTCAGAAGATTCGGCGTGACGGCAACGCTCGTCGCGCCGGAGCTGGACGCCAGCACCGTTCCGGACTTGTCCAGAACAAAGACGTTGCGCGTGGCAACGTCGATGCCGAGATCCGGCTGCGCCATCAGCAGTTCGCAGAGCTGTGCCGCCGGCTCGTCCGCGTCCTGCGCGACTTCCTGCAACTCTAAAAGAAAATCCTGCGAAAACGTCGTTTCCATCTGCGCATAGAATCGTCCGGTGTAAAACCTGCCGAGTCCGCGCGTCAAAAAAACGCCGACGACCGCCATCAGCGCGACGATCAACAGCACCATGATCAGGATCAGCTTGGTTCTCAGGGAATTGCTGCGCCCCATCGCGCTCCCTCCTTGTTACGCCTGTCCGCCGGCGTTAAAGTAATAGCCCACGCCGCGCCGCGTCATGATATAGCGCGGATTGGCGGAATCGTCCTCCAGTTTTTCGCGCAGGCGGCGGATCATCACGTCCACCGTGCGCGTGTCGCCGAAATAGTCGTAGTTCCAAACCTTTTCCAGCAGTTCCTCGCGCGAATAGACCTTGTCCGGCGATTGCACGAGGAAGCAGACGAGATCGTATTCCTTCTGCGTCAGATCCAGTTTTACGCCGTTTTTGTAGACGGCGTAATTCGCCGTATCCACGTAAAGCCCGTCCTTCTGCGCGGCGACGGCAGGCGCGTCGAGCGCGCGGCGGCGAATGTTCGCCTTGACGCGTGCGAGCAGTTCGCGCATCGAAAACGGCTTGGTAATGTAGTCGTCCGCGCCGGTTTCCAGTCCCAGCACCTTGTCGGCTTCCTCTTCGCGTGCCGTCAGCATCAGAATTGGCACGGTCCGCCCCTCCTCGCGCAGCGTGCGGCAGATGTCAAAGCCGTTCATTCCGGGCAGCATCACGTCCAGCAAAATCAGGTCGGGATCCAGTTCGCGTGCGGCGTTCAGTCCTTCCAAACCGTCCAGCGCCTGCGCCGTTTCATAGCCCTCTTTTTGCAGATTGAAGTTCAAAATCTCCACGATCGCCTGCTCGTCTTCCACGATGAGAACTTTGCTCATAGCGATTGCCCCCTTCCGTTTTGCGCGGCGATGCGCCGCAGTCCCTTGGGATAGTGATTTTTTAAGATACCGTCCGAACCCTTCGCCCAGCCGAGCGAAAGACCGTCCGCCGTAATGAGTGTCCAGCCGCGTGCGCTGCCCGGCAGCGTTTCACCGCGAAGAAACGCCGCAATCTCCGCGCCGTCGGCGGCAAAGTCGGCTTTTTGCGGCGCGTCGTTCAGCCACAGCGCCCATGCGTGCGCCGGCGTGAAAACGCCCTTTTTCACCACGCCGAGTTCCAGTCCGCACCGCAATACGTTCAGACCGGCAAGCTCGACCGGTACGTCCGGCGCGCACCACACGTTCTCGCCAAACGGCACGAGCCGCCCCTGCGGCAGCGCGAGTCCGTTTTCTTTTGCAAACGCGGCAGCCGCCTTTTCCGCATCGTTTGCCGTGGGCTTTTTCGTCGCAAAGTCGGTCGTTTCGCCATCCGTCTTTTCCAGCACGGCGGCAAACTGTCCCTCACCCACGCGCTCGTGCGGCAAAACGCGCTCCATACGGAGCAGCGTTACGCCGCTTTCCCTGCAAAGGTTTTCCGCCACGCGCTCATTTTCCTCCTCGGAGAACGTGCAGGTGGAATAGACCAGTCGTCCGTTTGGCGCGAGCATCGTCACCGCCGAGCGTAAAATCTCCGTCTGCCGCCGAGCGCAAGCCGAAACGGCTTCCTCGCTCCAATCGGCGGCAGCGGCGTCCTCTTTTTTGAACATACCCTCGCCCGAGCAGGGCGCGTCCACCAAAATCCGATCAAAGAAACCGGCAAACCGCTTCGCCAGTTTCTCCGGATGTTCGTTCAGTACGATCGCATTTGCCACGGCGCACCGCTCCACGTTCCGCGCAAGAATTCTTGCACGCTGCGGATGGATCTCGTTGGCGATCAAAAGCCCGCGACCCTGCATCTTTGCGGCGATCTGCGTCGTCTTGCCGCCGGGCGCCGCGCAGAGATCCAGAACGCGCATACCGGGACGCACGTCCAGCAGTTCCGCCGGCAGCATCGCGCTCGGCTCCTGAAGATAGTATGCGCCGGCTTCGTGAAACGGATGCAGACCGGGACGGGTTTCGGGGTTGTAGTAATAGCCGTTTTCCGCCCACGGCACGGCAATCAGTCCGGCGGCATGGTCAAACGACCGGCGCATCTGCTCCGGCAGACCTTCCGTAAACGGCAGAAAGCCGCCCGCTGCAAAGCCAAACGGCAGCCGCGCGGCAAAGTCGGCAGATACCTTCAGCGTGTTCAGCCGCAGTCCAACGGCACGCGGACGCGCCAGCGTCTGCAAAAACGCCGGGTAGTCTGCGCCGAGCGTGCGCTCCATGCGCCGCAAAAAGCCTTCCGGCAGCATCGCGCCCGCCCCCCTCGCCGTTTTTATACAATTATAAACAGTTCCGGCAAAAAAAGCAAGGAAAAAGGGCGGCGGAGAAGCCGTCTGCGCGCACCAAACCGCAGCAGAACTCGTGGAACAAGTGTTTTCAAAATTTCACCCCCTTGGGTAAAAGCCGATAAAAGCCCGCAAACGCAAGCATAGCAAGCGTTTGCGGGCTTTTTTGCGTCGTTTTTGCAGAGGGGAAGCAAAAAATTTTTTTCGGTATCATAGCCGTAGAAAGGAGGGCGACTATGGAACGAAAAAGAATCTACGCCCCGAAAAACGATGATAAACGAAAGGAGAATGCCCATGGGTTATGATGATGGAAACAATATCTTTTATGACCGAACGGGACGCAGCCACCGACGAGGATTCTCGAAGAAGAAACCGCCGGAGGACGAGCTGCGTATCGTACCGCTGCCGCTGCCGAAAGAAACCACGGTAAAGGCAACGCCGATCCCACGTTACAACGGCACGAGCAAAGTCATGCAACTTTCCGCAGACGCTGCGCCCAAGCCGCCGGAGTCGGAACCGACGCCGAAAACCTATGACACATCCATCGGCGGATGGACAAGTCCGGTGCTTTCCAGGCCTTCCCCACTTCGGGGGAAAGGTGTCAGCGCAACAGCGCTGACGGATGAGGGGCGCGGCAACGCTGCAGATGTGGACACGTCGCAGTCAAAGCGTCGCGCGGATATCACCTTTTCACCGTCAAACGCACCTACGGGCAAACGCAGCGGACAACAATCAACCTACAAGTCGGACTATTTCGTCGATTCAGACAGCGGCTTCACCGGCGGCGGACGCAGCTTCTCCGATCCTGCGCCCAAGCCGATGGAACGGGAGATCCGCATGGCAATTCCGAAAATAAAGGAAGCGGAAGCGCAAACGTTGCTGCCAACGTATGGTTTTACCGAAGATAAGAACGCGCCAAAGTATGGCGAACGAGAAGAATCCCCGTCCTACACGAAAACGGAAATTGCGGAATCGATTGCTTATACCGATGCGTATTTGGGTGCGAAGGCAAAGGAAGCGCTGGGGCAGTACGGCAAGGGCAACATCGATTTGCAAACCTACCCGCGTTATACATTCAGCGATGGCAGCGTTTCTACCGTAGATACGCTGAAATACCGCGAGGGTGATAAGATTGTTCTGCTGCCGACGTTGGTTGAGCAGAACGGCACCGTCCGCAAACTGACAGACGATGAAGCATACCGCTATTATCTTGTCACCGGCAAGTATCTCGGCAAGTTCGATACTGAAGCCGACGCCGACGCTTATACGCAGGAACTGCACGCTGCGCAGAACTTCCGCGATGGAAAAACAGGGGTTTGGGTATCGCCGTCGTTACAGCCGAGTGTGCAGGCGGCACAGGACGCTGTTGCTGAAGCGGAAAAAGCGGTATCGGCGACAAAAGCGGAATACGAGAAGCAGGAACGTATCGTCGCCGGTATCCGTCGCGGCGGCGTAGAGACGGAAGCGGCGGTGCGGAAACTGGAGGACGACCGAGCGGCGTATCAAACGGCGTTGCAGAACTACAATGACGCATGGCGCTATTGGCAAGCCACCTATTCCGATACGATGCCGGACTATATCAAAAACGCGGCGGTGCTTGCTGCCGTGCCGCGTCCGGAAGTTTACACCGAGGAGAATATTCTGCAATACCGCGACCGAGCCGCCGCGCTTGCGGTTGTGCCGGAGTGGACGGATGAGCAGCGTGCGGAAGCAACCGAAATCTATGATTTGTTGAAATCTTGCAGGCGCCCGATGTCGCCGAACGCCATTTGGCAGCCGGTGCAGCACGGCTACGTTTCCAAAGACTTCGGCAATGTGTATACGATCCTTGAAGCGCGGCTTGATATGCCGGTCTTGCGAGCATTCGGCTATCATCTCGGCAATGGGATCGGGGCAACGCCGATTATGGAAGCGGCGTCGAATTGGCTGCTTCCGGAAGAGGAAGCAAGTCAAATCATGGAACGCGACCGACAACTTCTTGGTATCACGCAGCAGGAACATCCGATTGCGTCTGTCGGCGGCGAGATCACCGGCAACGTTGCGCTGGCAAGCGGATTGTCCGCCGGGTTTTCCGCGCTGGGCGCACCGGCTGCTGCAACCAATGCGCTGACCTATATGGCGATGGATGGAATCCACAACCTCGGCGATGTTTCATCGGGTAAGATGGCTGCGCAGGACTACTTTCTCAGTATGGGCAAAGCCGGTCTAAGCAGCGTTGCCAGCAGCGTGGCGCAAGAGATCACTAATCTTGGCGTTTCGAAAGTGCTGCAAAAGTACAATTTGATGACGCCGCTCGGCGAGTTCACCCGAATCGTCGCATCGTCAACAGCAAAAGCCGGTGCATATACTGCCGTCGATACCATGATGAGCAAAGACAGACCAAGCACACAGGAGCAGGCGGTTACGTTTATTTCGGTCTTTGCGTTTACGGCGTTGTCGCAGACGGTGGAGAGTTTGAAAACGACGGCGACACAGCGGACGCAGATGCAGCAGAGCGTCAGCGCGTTGCAGACGGAATACGATCATCTCCAAGAAAACTGGGCGACGATGACGCCGTGGGAGCGCGAACGCGCAGCGGAAGATATCAAGCGGACGACGAATAGTTTGCAGCGCGAACTTGCCAACGGCTACTTCGGCGGACAGCAGACGGAAGTCAACCAAGCACGCGGCACGCTGGAACTGATCGATACGCTGGCGGATGATCTTGTTCGCGGTCTGCCCGATGGCACGGCACAGCCGGATGAGGTGTTGACGCAAACAATCACCGATGGGCTCACTGCCGGACTTGAAAATGCAAGCGAGGTTGGGTATACTGGATTTGAAGACAACGATCATATTTTTTCACCAGACACCAACGGGGGAAAGACTTTGATTGCAGAAGTTTCTAATAAAGGATATAAGATTTCTCCCGAAAAGGTCATTGGAATCACTCGCGATTCTGCGGGAAAAATAATTTGGTTAGAATCGGGAGATACAAACGCGGGATTAACACATACAATTGAACGTCATATGGCGCAATTTGAAAGCAGTGGCATTTCAAAAGAGGAGTTGCCAGCGTACCTATTAGAAGCAAGCAGTAGGGGTACGCCTGTTGGATTGCAAGGAAAGCGAAATCCGCGAGTTGTATATGAAGTATTCTATAATGGAGAAAAGCATTGGGTTGCTGTTCAGGTCAGTAGTAATGGTTATATTGTCGGCGCGAATCCGAAAAGTGTAAAGGAGTTTGGCGATGATTAAGAAAATTCGTTTACTGTTAGAGTACAACACCTATTGCCTGTGGCTTTATGACGAGAACGACGAGATTGTCGATAATGATAATCCGCCGGAGTGGGATGATGATAAAGAACTGACAGATGCCTTTATGGCGGTAAGTAATTTGTATGATACTTTCTTTGTTGATAACGGCAAGGAATTTCGGTATTGTGGCTGCCCTAACGAAAAAACAAGAGCCGAACTTGAAGCACGGATTAAAGCCGCAGTGGCGATACTGCAACAAAAGAATAACGGAAAGTATATCATCCAAAATGATATTGCGTTTTAATTTGCGAATATATTCCAACGTTACAGTAACAAACAGCGCGCCGTGGGTTTCCACGGCGCGCTTTTGCTTCGCGGTCTGCCCGACGGCACGGCGCAACCGAACAGCACGTTAGCGGCAACAATCACCGACAGTCTTACCGCCGGACTTGCAAACGGCGCCGAGGTTGGGTATACTGATATCAATAGCGAGTTGAAGAAATATCCCAAAGAGGGAGAGCCGTATCAGTATACTGGAACAAGAGAACACGTCGCTGAGATTGCAGCCGCGTTGCCGGAGCAAGATGACGAGTTGCTGCGCCGCGGATGGGAGGATATTTCACACCCTAATAAACGGGGACACGGTTTTCATGTGTACAGAGAATCATCCACCGGCTTAAAAATCCAATTTGATGTCGCCAAGCCAAACCCAAAGGGAGAAACAGGACGAAATCATTATCACATTTTTAATCCTGATGTGCATAACTATGACGATAAATATTTAGATATATTTGGAAATCCGGTGGCAAAAGGTACGGAAGAATCGCATATTTTTCCAAAGGGAGGTTAAAGAGGATGACTGCGGAGGAATTTGTCAATCAGTTTTCAATGCACGACAGTTTTTTTGAATCTATTGCGATTGACAATAATGGTAGCATAAGCATGATTGTTAATTTTGCGTTTTGGATGCAGAAAAATTATCAGATGGGAACGCCTAAAAATGGGTTGATAGAAGTACGATTTCACGATGTAGCGGACTTTTCGTGCACCCAAGTGATTCATGAAGCAATCCGGCGCAAAGCCGATAAAGGATTTTGGGAAGCCTTTAATATTTGGTCAACGGATTTGCAGAATGGTTATGTTGTGTTTACTATTTTTAATGACAACACGGATGATGAATATGAAATGCATATCAAAGCCGATTATATAACCATTCGGAACGTGTCGACACAATAACGCACAATATTCGGCGCACCGCTTTTGCGGTGCGCTGTTTTTTATCGCATTAGCGCAGATGATGAGAACTTGCCAACGGCTACTTCGGCGGACAGCAGACGGAAGTCAACCAAGCACGCGGTACGCTGGAACTGATCGACACGCTGACGGATGATCTTGTTCGCGGTCTGCCCGACGGCACGGCGCAAGGTCGGGACGGGCAATGCTGCTCGGTATCGTTGCCGGTATCTCGGAGTATCTTTCGGAGAGGTACAGCTTGGAAACGCTGCTGAATCCCGACCGCATCAAAGACGGCGCATTCAAAACCATAGCAAAGAACGCAATAGCCGAAGGCAAGCCGTTGACAAGAATGCGCTTGAAAACGCAAACCACGGCGCGTATAATCAAGATACGCGAAGTGTGCAGAAACGAACGGCAGCCGAATATGAGGCGCGCGGCAGGGAAATCTTGATGTACTCCGGCGGCGAGGGCTACCGCAAACTTGAAGCGGATTCGCTTGCCGCAGCAGGAGAATCATCTAAAAATCCGCTGGCACAGGCGATGGCAAGGCAAGTCCGCGCGCAACTTCAAAAAGGCGTAAAGATCAGCGATGAAACACTCGGTCGTTTTGAAGATGTGCTGAAAAACAACTCGTCGCAAAACGCAATGGATGCGGAACAAGCGATGTTTATCCTGTCTCAAGAGCTTTTGGGAGAGAACGCACCTGCTACGTTTGAAAAGTTCCAAGCAATCAAGACTTCCGATCCTGCCAAATGGGAGGAACTGAGTAAGAATTATAAGGATATCAGTCAGTATAAAATCGACTCCGGCAATGTTCGGGTTGCTGAAATACTTGATCTTGATCAAAGACTTCTCAATGAAAAGCGTTCAAACTTCAGCAAGCGATATACGCATTCCGGCAATATTGCGGCAGCCTATCTTGATGCCGATCCACAAAAACTCTTTATAGCGCATAGTGGTATAAATAGCGAAAAGACAACTAAAAACTATTCCGGTAGTGCGAGCCTGGTTTCATTAAAACAGGATAGACGATTCTCTTATATTAACGTCGTTAAGGTAGACGGTTCCGTACGCACAAGTACATGGTATGATACCGAGGCAAAACTATTTGAAGCGTTTGCAGATATGTATGAAAAACATCCGTTTTCGACAATCACCATGATTTCCGAGCGAGGAATGTGCCCCAGTTGCGTAGCTGTAATGAACCAATTTAAGAAAATTTTTCCCAACGTGAGCATTAATGTGATTTCTAATGTTCAAACAGAGGGAAATGTTTGGCAACACAGATAGGAGTGAAACTGTATGAATGAGGATACCTATTTATCATGGAAAGAATTTGCTTATTATGTTTTAGACGATATAAACCCGACTTGTGGCAGAGATGCACAGGAGTTTTTCCTCTATCAAATGGACGAGGATTCGTTGACAGAGCGCGAACGACTGTTTGCCATTCTTTCCGCTATTTCGTATGAGCTGGATCATGATATGCTTACGCAAGAATTGAAAGGCGAGTTGCGATACTACTATGCGCAGTATAAAAACGGGAACTTGGCAACCCTTTTGAACAAGGACGAACGCGAAGAAGTTCAAAACGAGCTTTTAAACTTCTATCAAAAGGTTTTCGGCACAAACTGATTTCGCATCAAGCGCGCCGTGGAAACACGGCGCTATGAAAGGGGATCAAAAATGAATCATCGTTTTTGTGCGCTGTTAATCATGATTGCGTTGGTGCTGACCATAACCGCCTGCGGAGCAAAAACGGTTGCGTCCGGCGACTGCGGAGAAAACGTAACGTGGACGCTTGACGAAAGCGGCAAGTTGACGATCTCCGCCGCAAAGCCCGGTAGTAAAATGGACGATTATTCGCTGCTCAAGCTGCCGCCATGGGCAGCCTATCGGGGGAGCATCACGTCTGTCGTGATTACGGGAAATGTGTCCTACATCGGAGAGGGCGCGTTTTACCAAAACTTTGCCGCAGTGGAAAATATTCAGATTTCAGAAGGGGTATCGAGCATTGGCAAAGCTGCGTTTTTCGGCTGCACGGAACTGAAAGACGTATCGCTTCCAAGCAGTTTGACGTCGCTTGGGAACGTCGTTTTCGGCGACTGCACCTCGCTGAAAAGCGTGACGATTCCCAATAGTCTGGCTACGCTCAGCGAGGGCACGTTTTTTGAATGCGCGTCGCTGGAAAGTGTCAAACTGCCGGATAATATGACAACGATCGGCAATGCGGCATTTATGGACTGCACGGCGTTGAAAAGCATCACGCTGCCTCCCAATACGACCGTCATTGAAGATTTTGCGTTTGCTGGATGCACTGCGCTGCAAACCATCGAAATTCCTGCGAGCGTTGTCACGATTGCTGATTCCGCGCTCTACGACTGTACCGATCTCAAGGACGTCTACTTCGGTGGCACACGCGAGCAGTGGCAAGCGTTTGACGTTTATTTTTCCGGCGCGCTGTCGCAAGCCGATATTCACATTCAATAGTTTTATAGTCTGAAAGGGGCTTAAACGATGAAAAACCGCGTTTGCGCGCTGCTGCTTTTAATTGCTCTGTTGCTGACAATGATTGCCTGCGGAAAGAAAGCGCCGGAAGCTCCGGCTTTGGATGAGGAAATGGCAGCGGTCGTTGCATCCGGCGAATGCGGTACAAACCTCATGTGGACGTATGATGAAAGCGGCAAGCTGACCATCTCCGCCACGGAATACGGTGCGCAAATGGAAGACTACTCGATTGAGCATCGTCCGCCATGGTTCGACTATCACGAGGAAATCTCAACACTCGAAATAGAGAATGGGGTAGGCAGTATTGGCAATCTTGCCTTTGCTGTGCTCACTTCGTTAGAAAGCGTAACAATACCGGAAAGCATTACAAGTATAGGTAACACTGCGTTTGGCACCTGTGTAAAATTAAAAGACTTAACAATTTCAAACGGTGTTACAAGTATAGGTGAAACTGCGTTTAACGCTTGTTCGCAATTGGGTAGTTTGATCATACCGAAAAGCGTTATCGCTATTGGAGAATATGCTTTTTCGCGTTGTGATTCACTAAAGAGTGTAACACTTTCTAAAAGTGTGGAGAGTATAGGATATAACGCTTTTATCGACTGTGAATCATTAGAGAATGTTGTAATTACTGATGGCGCAACAAGCATCCGCGAAATGTCATTCTATGGTTGCTCTGCGCTAAAGTGCATAACAATCCCTGCCAGTGTAACAACCATCGGGCAGTACGCATTTGGTAATTGTGCCGCGCTGACCGACATCTATTACGAGGGCACGCAAGAGCAATGGAATGCAATCACGATAGCAGAGTTTAATGAACTCCTTGCAACCGCCACAATCCACACAAAATAGATTATCTGCGTCAAGCGCGCCGTGGATTTCCACGGCGCGCTCTTTTCCTGTTGCTGTTTAGTTCGGGGCGGCGGCGATAGCGTCCCACGCGGTCTGCGCGTCCTGCGCGGTGCGCGGCGCATCCAGTTCGCCGGTGAAATATCGCTGCGCCGAAGGCGCGATCACTTCAAGCAGCGTGCCGTCAGCGTTTTCGCGTGATACGGTTGCGCGAATTGCGGCAAGGATCGCGTCGTATTCCCGCTGTGTCGGACGGCAGGAAACCTCTACGGTCAGATCGCCCGACGAAAGGACGAGGGTATCGTTGCTTTCCAACGCCTGAGTGCCGACAGCTTCCAGCGCGGTTTCGTTCGTGGGGAAGCCGTAAGCACTGCCGCGTTCGAGCTGTTTTTGCTGATAGTCGGCAAGCAGCATCGTCCGCAAAAACCGCCAAGCCGCGTCGCGGTCGCTGCACGCGGTCGTCATGCCCACGGTAGTCGGAAACAGCATCGCATGACCGCCGGGCACGGCAGGCATACCGCAAAGCACGCCGTCGCTTCCGACGCTGTGGAGCGCCACGGCAAGCGAGGCAAACTCGGTATAGGAGTCGGCGATCACAAGCTGACTGCCTTGCCGCACGCGCGCCCAGCCGGAATAGTCGGCGGCGCCGAAGCGGTTCCAGTCGATCTCCGCCGGAAAGAGTTTGGCATAGGCAAGCACGTCATAAAAGACCTGCGAGCCGAAGCGGTAGCCGCCGCCTTGCCGCAAGTAGCCGGTCGTGCAGGCAAGCTGTTCGGAAAAGACGGTGTCGCGCGTCAGATAAAAATCGCCGATTGAGCCGCCGTCCGGCAGCGTGGCTGCAAGCCGCGCCGTTGTGCCGATTGTCAGAAGATCCGAACCGACGACGGACTCGCGTCCGATCATCGTGCGCAGATAGAAGTACGGCGCAATCGTATAGATTTTGCCGTTTTTGGCAAGCAGCGACAGGCAGGAAGGCAGCAGCTGCTCGCCGATTTTATCTGCGTCGGTGGCTAAAAAAGGCGTCAAGTCCGCAAGTTTCCCCTCGGCAAGGCGGTCGGCGGGCAGATCCCACACGCCGCTGTAAACGAGATCGGGGCAGCGGTTGGAGGCGAGGTCTTCGGTCAAACGCGCTTGCGCATTTTGCGCAAAGAAATCATATTCCGAATAATCCACAAGGCGAACGCGGTCTTTGCCGCTGCTGTTGAACGCCAGCACCGCGTCCACGATCTCCCCGTCGGGATAGAGCACGGCAACGGTCAGCGTGCCGGTGGGCAGCACCGTGGTATTCGACGGCGTCAGCACCACGAGCGAGGCGGCGTCACCGTCCATCCGCACGGCAATTGCCGCGCTTTCCGAGGCGTAACTCTTGGCAATTTCAAACGGATTCACGCCGTAGTCCAGCCAGTCCACCAGTTTCTGCACGCTCTTGGTTGTCGGCTGGTACAAAAACAGGTCGCCCGATTGCTCGGCGACGATGCCGCCGTCCAGCGTGCCGACGCTGCCGTAAAACGGCGCCGATATGCCGTCGAGCGCATCGCCGAGCGTCGCGTCGGCGAGCGTGACGCGAAACACGCTCGCATTCTCTCCGTTATCGCTTGCGGCAACGGCGTAGAGCGCATCGTCGGTTGCGGCAAAATCGTAAATGCTGCGGTCGCCGGTGTGGGCGGCGAGCAGCGTACCATCCGGCGCGATAATGCGGATGGTTTTATCCACGCAGAGCGCAAGCTTGTCACCCACGAAGGCAAGATCGACCGGCGGCTCTTTGCCGCTGTAAAGCGTCGTCACGGTCGGTGCTGCGCCGTCGGTGAAGCGGTACAGACGCGTAACGACGTCGGTGTGATCGTAATAATCCCAGCGATCCGGACCGGCGGACTCGGCGGTTACGCCTTCCGGGAAAACGTAGAACTCCGCGCCCTCGGTTTCCTGAACGCAAACACCGCCGCCGGGCTGCGGCAGGAGCCGGGAGTGATAGCGCCAGGCGGTTTCCGTCTGGATTTCGGCGAACGAATAGAGTTTCGTTTCGCCGCTGCCGTCCAGTCCCATGCGCCAAAGCTGCGCGGTTTCGTCGTTGTCTTCGTCTACGCCGAGCAGATAGACGTACTTCGCGTCGGTGCAGACGTCCCATATGGCCGTCAGCGTGCCGGGCAGTTTATAAAAATGCTTTTGAAATGCGCGCGTTGCCAGCAGTTCCGGCGCCGGCATCGCATCCTGTTCGCCGGAAGCAACGATCACGGTCGGCGCCTGCTCTGCAGGCGGCTCGGTCGGCGCGCCGCAGGCGCACAAAAGCACCAATAGCGATAAAAGCAAGCAGAATGTTCTGCGAAGATTCATCGGAAACCCTCCTTTGTGGCGTTCTTTTTTATAATTATACCGTTTCACCGCCGAAAATGCAACCGAGCCGCTTGCAATCCGGCGGAAAGGCAGGTATCATAGAGCAAGAACGGAGGTGCGGCGAATGACAGACGAAGCATATATGCGTGAAGCGCTTGCGCTTGCGCAGGAAGCCGCGGCAGAGGGCGAAGTGCCGGTCGGCTGCATCGTCGTGTCGGCGGACGGCAGCATCGTCGGACGCGGACGCAATCGCCGCGAAAAGGGCAAAAACGCGCTGTATCACGCCGAGATCGAAGCAATCGATGAAGCGTGCCGTACGCTCGGCGGCTGGCGGCTGCCCGGCAGCACGCTCTACGTCACGCTGGAGCCGTGCCCGATGTGCGCCGGCGCGATCATCAACGCGCGCGTGGCGCGCGTGGTCTACGGCGCGGACGATACCAAGGCAGGCTCGGTCAAGACGATGGTGCGCCTGTTCGATCTGCCGTATAATCACAAGCCGGAGGTTACCGCCGGCGTGCTTGCGGAGGATTGCGCCGCGCAGCTATCCGCCTTTTTCCGCGAATTGCGAAAGAAATAAAAAAGACCGCCTATGGCGGTCTTTTTTATTTTATCCAATCATCTTTTCCAGCGCGGCGAGGCGCAGGGACAAGCAGAAGATTTCCATTGCCGCTTTCAGTTCCTCCACCGGCGGCAGCGACGGCGCAATGCGGATGTTGCGGTCGGCCGGCTCCACGCCGTAGGGGAACGTCGCGCCGGCGGCGGTCATTACCACGCCTGCCTGCTTACACAGTTCCAGCGTGCGCTTGGCAAGTCCTTCGTTCGTGTTGACGGAAACGAAATAGCCGCCCACGGGCTTCTGCCATTCGGCAAGACCGCGCGGCGCGATCTCCGTTTCCAACATATCCAGCACCACGCGGAACTTCGGCGCGAGGATCGCCGCGTGCTTCTTCATCAGTTCCAGCGTATGCGCCTTGTCCTTGAGATACAGCACGTGGCGCAGTTGGTTGACCTTGTCGTAGGAAATCGTCTGGATGGCAAGCAATTTTTTGAGATACGCGAGGTTCTTCTCGCTCGTTGCCATCACGGAGATGCCGGCGCCGGGGAATGTGATCTTCGACGTGGACGCGAACTCATAGACCATATCGGCGTTGCCATGTTCGCGGCAGACCGTCAGCATATCGCGGAACGGCTTGAAATCGGCGGCAAACTCGTGGACGCAGTAGGCGTTATCCCACATCAGCGTAAAGTCCGGCGCGGCAGGACGCAGCGAGGCGATGCGATCGATCGTCTCTTCGGAATAGATGATGCCGTCGGGGTTGGAATACTTCGGCACGCACCACATGCCCTTGACCGCCGGATCGGTCACGTATTTTTCCACCAAGTCCATATTGGGACCCGTCGGCGTCATCGGGATCGTGATCAGTTCCGCGCCGAACGATTCGGTGATCTTAAAGTGACGGTCGTAGCCGGGCGCGGGACAGAGGAACTTCACCGTGTTGAGTTTGCACCACGGTTTTTCCGAATGGAGAAGTCCGTGGGTGTACGCCTTGGCAATGAGGTCGTACATCAAGGTCAGGCTGGCGTTGCCGCCGATGAAGCACTCCTCCGGCTTGCAGCCGAGCAGATCGGCAAACAGCGCCTTGGCGGAGGGCAGACCTGCCAGTTCGCCGTAGTTGCGCACGTCCATATTGTCGGCGCGGCACTGATCTTTGTCCGAAAGAACGGTGAGGATATCGCTCGTCAGATCGAGCTGCTCCTTGCCGGGCTTGCCGCGCGACATATCCAATTTCAAATTCTTCGCGGCGAGCGCGTCAAACTGCGCCTTGACCGCAGAATACTCCTGTTTTGCTTCTTCGCGCGTGAGCGCGCTGTACGGTTTTGCCATTGGGCAACGCCTCCGTTTCTGTGATATGCTTATTCTACCATGCAGTTAGCGGCAATGCAAGTTTGAAAAGTTCACAATTTCGCCTTTTCTTCCACTTCAAAGTGTGATACAATACAAAAAAATAAAATCCTGACACAAAGGACGGAACGATCATGGCACTTTTTCAAAAACTGTTCGGCACGCGCTCCGAGCGAGAGATCCGAAAAATTTCACCGCAGCTGAAAAAGATCCTCGCGCTGGAGGATGAATATAAGGCGCTGTCCGATGCGGAGCTTGCCGGCAAGACGCAGCTTTTCCGCCAGCGGCTGGCGCAGGGCGAAACGCTCGACAATCTGCTGCCCGAGGCGTTTGCCACCGCGCGGGAAGCGGCGGATCGCGTGCTCGGCATGCGGCCGTATCCGGTGCAGCTCATCGGCGGCATCGTGCTCCACCAGGGGCGCATCGCCGAGATGAAGACCGGCGAGGGCAAGACGCTCGTTGCGATCCTGCCGGCGTATCTCAACGCGCTGGAGGGCAAGGGCGTGCATATCGTCACGGTCAACGACTATCTTGCCAAGCGCGACTCGGAATGGATGGGCAAGGTCTATCGCTTCCTCGGGCTGACCGTGGGACTGATCATTCACGAGATCGAGCCGGCGCAGCGCAAAGCGATGTACGACGCCGATATCACCTATTGTACGAATAACGAACTCGGTTTTGACTATCTGCGCGACAATATGGCAATCTATAAAACGGAAATGGTGCAGCGCGAGCATCGCTTTGCCATCGTGGACGAGGTGGACTCGATTTTGATCGACGAGGCGCGCACGCCGCTGATCATCTCCGGCATGGGCGAACAGTCCACCAAACTCTACGAGCAGGCGGACGCATTCGTTTCCACGCTGCATAAGCAGGTTTTTGCCACGATCGACGATAAAGAGGAAAAGGGCGATTACGACTGCGACTACGTCGTGGATGAGAAGGCGCATACCGCCACGCTGACGGCTCGCGGTATCGCCAAGGCGGAACAGTTCTTCGGTGTGGAAAACCTCAGCGACACCGAAAATACCACGCTCAACCACCATATCAACCAAGCGCTCAAAGCGCACGGCGTCATGCGCCGCGACATTGACTACGTCATCAAGGACGGGCAGATCATCATCGTCGATGAATTCACGGGCCGCCTGATGTACGGCAGACGCTATAACGAAGGACTGCATCAGGCGATCGAAGCCAAGGAGCACGTCGAGGTCGCGCGCGAATCGAAAACGCTGGCAACGATCACGTTCCAGAACTTCTTCCGCCTGTACGATAAACTCTCCGGTATGACCGGCACCGCGCTGACCGAGGAAGCGGAGTTCAATAATACCTATGATCTCGACGTTGTGGAAATACCGACGAACAAGCCCGTCATCCGTATCGACAACCCCGACGCCGTCTATAAGAACGAAGCCGGCAAATACCGCGCCATCATCCGTCAGATCAAGGCGTGCCATGAAAAGGGGCAGCCGGTGCTGGTCGGCACGATCTCCATCGAAAAATCGGAATTGCTGTCGGGCATGCTGAAGCGCGAGGGCATCGCGCATAACGTCCTCAACGCCAAGCACCATGAAAAAGAAGCGGAGATCATCGCGCAGGCAGGCAAACTCGGCGCAGTGACGATCGCCACGAACATGGCGGGGCGCGGCACTGATATCATGCTCGGCGGCAATGCGGAATATCTGGCGAAGAACGACCTGCGCAAGCAGGGACTTTCCGATGAACTGATCGCCGAGTCCAATTCCTTTGCCGAAACGGACAACCCCGAGATTTTGGCGGCGCGCGAAGCGTATAACGAGGCGTACCGTCTGCACAAAAAAGAAACCGACGCGGAGGCGGAAAAAGTCCGCGCCGCCGGCGGCTTGTTCATCCTCGGCACGGAACGCCACGAGAGCCGACGCATCGACAATCAGCTGCGCGGTCGAAGCGGCCGTCAGGGCGACCCCGGCGAAACGCGGTTCTACCTGTCGCTGGAGGACGACATCATGCGCCTGTTCGGCTCGGAGCGCATCATGAACACCATGGAGGCGCTCGGTCTGGATGAGGATACCGCCATCGACGCGCGCATCCTCTCCGGTGCAATCGAAAACGCGCAGAAGACCGTCGAGGGACGCAACTTCCAGGCGCGTAAGAGTACGCTGCAATATGACGACGTGATGAACGTCCAGCGTAACGTGATCTATGAAAACCGCCGCCGCGTGCTCGACGGCGAGGACCTCAGCGAGCGCATTGCCAATATGCGGCGCGGCGTGGTGGAATCGGAAGTGCGCAGCGTGCTCGGCGCGCACGGCGCGGTCACCGATCCTGCGCAGGTCGAGGAGATTTTGAAGCACTTTAACGGCGTGTGGTTCGCGCCCGGGACGATCAAACTGCCCGAGTCCGCGCAGACTGCCGACGAGATCGAAGACGCGATTTTGGACGCGGCGGAAGCGTTCTACGCCGCCAAGACCGAACGCTACGGCGAAGCGGTCATGCGCGAATTGGAGCGCGTGATCACGCTGCGCGTTGTGGATGAATACTGGATGGATCACATCGACGCGATGACCGACCTGCGGCAGGGCGTTTCGCTCCGCGCCTACGGTCAGGTCGATCCCGTGGTCGTCTTCCAGCGCGAGGGCAGCGAGATGTTTGACGCAATGAATATGGCGATCCGCGAGGAGATCGTGCGCCGCCTGTTCGTCGTTGAACTGCGCGGACGGGACGAGCCGAAGCGCGAAAAGGTGGCGAAGATCACCGCCTCCGGCGCGTCGGACGGTACGGTGAAGCGCCAGCCCGTCGTCAAAAAGAAGAAAATCGGTCCGAACGATCCCTGCCCCTGCGGCAGCGGAAAGAAGTACAAGCATTGCTGCCGCGATAAGGATCAGGCGGCGGAGCGATAACAAATGGAAGGGGCGGTGCGGATGAAACGCGGCGAACGGATCAAAAACGCGGCTATCGCCGTGCTGTCCGTCAGTTTGATCGTGCTGATGGTCTTGGCGGTTCCCGGCGGCGAACAGAAGGCGCAGGATATGCTGCGTTCGTTTGCCGCAACGGTCGGACTGCTGCCGCCGGACGCAGCGGACGACGACGCGGTTTCCGCGGCGGCGGCGCAGCCGATGCTGGTTTCGCTGCGCGGCGACCGCGGACGCGTCACGCTGCGGCGTGACGGCGTTGCGCTCGATCAGGCATATGCCGCCGTCGCCTCGCTTTACGGCAGGGCGTTTGCCACGGCGTCCGACGCCGAAACGGCAAGTGTGGACGCGTTTTTGGAAGCGCTGTCGCAGAACGGCATCTATCTCGCGTTTCCCGATGCGATTCCGGCGTCGGCGTTCGCCGCATGGCTCGGCGCGGAAAACGGCGCGCTGAGGCAGACTGCCGAGGGCTATCTTTTGCAGCCGACGGCAAAAGGCGCGGTGCTTTGGCTCTACGGCGACACCGTGACTGCTTATCAAACGGAACTCGGCGCGTCCGCCGTGCAGACGGCAATCGGCGATCCGACGCCGGACGGCAGCGCGTTCGCCTTTGAAACGGACAATACGCGGCTCGATCCGATGACGCTTTGGGAGGACGGACTGATCGTGCTTTCCAACGCGCAGATGGAAAATCCCGTGACGCAGGCGGCGGCGCAGTCCATTGCGTCCTCGCTGGAGTTTAACCCCTATGGCGCCGGCGCCTATACCGATATCGACGGCGCGTTCGTCTTTTCCGAAAGCGGCAGAAACTGCACCGTCGCCGCCGACGGCACGGTGCGCGTTACCGCCGAGGAGGGCAAATATGCGGCGTTCTCCGCAGAGGAAGAGACGCCCGTTCGGTATATCGACGCGGCAAGTCGTGTTCTGCAGACCGTCTGCGCCGACCGGCTCGGCGAGGCACGGCTTTGTCTGACAAAGTTCGAGCAGACGAAGACCGGTGCGGAATGTCGGTTTGCGGTGATGCTTTCCGGCGTGCCGGTTTCGCCGCTGGAGGCGGTCGTTACGTTCACCGGCACTCAGCTGACGGCGCTTTCCGTGCCGCTGCGCACGTTTACGCTGACCGATACGCACGTTGTGCCGATGCCGCTTGCGCCCGCTGCGGCGCTTGCGCCGGAAGGCGCGCGGCTGACGCTCGGTTATCTGCTCGATGAAAACGGCGCGCTCGGCGCCGGATGGAGGGTGCGATAATGCCGGCTTCCAAAATTAAAAATCTGATTATTTTGATCCTTGCGCTCGCCAACCTGTTTCTGCTTGCGCTGGTACTGCCGGCGCGGCGCGAACAGGCGCAGCGGACGCAGCAGGAAAAAGTGCAGATCGCGGCGCTGTTTGCCGAGGCCGGCGTTACGCTGGACGCGGCGAGCGTGCCGCAGACGCAAACGCTCTATCCGCTGGAAGTCACCTGCTCGGAGGAAGGGCAGATCGCGGCGATATCGTCGCTTCTCGGCGAGTCGGTCACGCAGACGCAAACGGCGTACGCGCTGGAACTTTCCGGCGAAAACGGACGCGCCACACTCGAGCCGTCCGGCGCGCTGGAAGTGCTTTTCGGCGGCACGACCGCTGCGGCGGACGTGCGTTCCGATGCGCAGGCGCGGCTGAAAGAAACGGGGCTGAATTGCACCGCGCTCCGGCTTGCCGACGGCGGACAGACCGCGTTTGCCTATTTCACGGTATCGGGCGCGCCGATCTTTACCGATCCGGCAACGTTCACCTATAAAAACGACACGCTGATCCGCTTTTCCGCGCTGCTTGTCGTGCCACAGTCGGTCGTGCGAACGGATCAAACGCCGGGCATCTCCGCACAGGACGCGCTGCTTGCGTTCTACGGCAGCCGCATGGAAACCGGCTGGGTCGGCAGCAGCATTATCGGCGTAACGCAGGGCTATACCGCCAAAGCGGCAGTTGAGCCGCAGACCGTACGTCTTACGCCCTGCTGGCGCGTCGAAACCGACACCGGCGCTTTTCTGATCGACGGCATCACCGCCGCCGTATCGGCGGCATAATACAGAGGACGCATCGCGTCCTCTTTATTTTATGATTTTTTCCAGCCGTGAGCCGACGAATACCGCAAGCGCAAGCTTGGCGGCGTCCGGCAGCAGGAACGGCAGCACGCACCAGGAAAGCGCCGTGCCGACGCCGATCGCGCCGTTTGTGCGCGCATAGACGATGCAGAACCACGCCGTGCCAAAGGCGTAGCAGGCAAGCAGTCCGATCACGAGCGCGGCGATTCGCACCCAAAGGCGCGTGCCGAACAGTTTTTGAGCCAGCGCGTAAATGCCGCCGGTCACCAGAAAGCCGATCAGATAGCCGCCGGTCGTGCCGAGCAGCGCGCCGATGCCGCCCTTAAAGCCGGCAAAGACCGGCACGCCGACGGCACCGAGCAGCAGGTAGACGGCAATGGCAAGCGTACCGTAGCCGCCGCCCAGTACCCAAAGCGTGAGAAAGACGGCAAACGTCTGCATCGTAAACGGCACGACGGACGGCACGGTCAGCCATGCGCAGACGGCGATCACCGCAGCGCAGAGCGCGCTGCGGACAAGATTTTTTGCGCTCATTCCAGCTCGTCCAAATCCAGCGAGAAGGCATCCAGACAGTGTGCCATGAACCAATCCAGACACGGCAACTTCATCGCCTCCATCGCGCGGCGCGTCTGTTTTTCCGCCGAGGTAAATTCACGGTTGCCCGCATTCAGTTCTTCCACGCATTTGATATACGCCGAGAGCTTGTCCGCCGCCTTGACGATCACGCGCACGTTTTCGTCGCGCTCCTCGATCAGCGGCGCGTAGCTTTCGCGCAGCTTTTCCGGCAGCATGGCAAGCAGCTTTTCCGCGCTGACCTGCTCCACCTGCTTGTACGCCTCGCGGATCGCGGGGTTGTAGTACTTCACCGGCGTAGGCAGATCGCCCGTCAAAATCTCCGGCGCATCGTGAAAGAGCGCCGCCGCGGCGCAGCGGTCGGGATCGCTGTTTCCGCCGAGAATGTCGCGGTCAATCAGCGCCAGCGCGTGCGCCAGTACGGCGACCATGTGGCTGTGTTCCTGCACATTTTCGCGAAACGTGTTGCGCATCAGTCCCCATCTGCCGATGTTTCGCATTCTTGCGATCAGCGCGTAAAAACGGTATTGCATGATTTTCCTCCAATTCGCGGTTGTCGCCTGTTTCTTCCTGTGCTATAATAGCAGAATAAGAGTCCGTTTGCAAGGAGCGCAATCAATGAAAGACAGTATCATCATTCGCGGCGCACGCGAAAATAACCTCAAAAACGTCTCGCTGAGCATTCCGCGGGATAAACTCGTCGTCTTTACCGGCGTCAGCGGTTCGGGCAAGTCCAGTCTTGCCTTCGATACGATCTATGCCGAAGGCCGCCGCCGCTACGTCGAATCACTTTCCTCGTATGCGCGGCAGTTTCTCGGACAGATGGACAAGCCGGACGTGGACAGCATCGACGGGCTTTCCCCCGCCATTTCCATTGACCAAAAAACCACGTCGAAAAACCCTCGTTCAACCGTCGGCACGGTAACGGAGATCTATGACTATCTGCGCCTTTTGTGGGCGCGCGTCGGCACACCGCACTGCCCCAAGTGCGGCAAGGAGATCCGCCGGCAGACGGTCGATCAGATCGTCGATCGCATCCTGCTTCTGCCGGACGGCACGAAGTTCCAGGTGCTTGCGCCGGTCGTGCGCGGTAAAAAGGGCGAGCATCAAAAGGTGTTCGATGATGCACGGCGCGGCGGTTACGCCCGTGTGCGCGTGGACGGCAGCATTTACGATCTGACGGAAACGATTGCGCTCGATAAGAACATCAAACACACGGTCGAGGTCATCGTTGACCGCCTTGTCGTGCGCGAAGGTATGCAGCGCCGCCTGACCGACTCGGTGGAAACCGCGTCGTCGCTGACCGGCGGACTGGTGGAGATCCTGCGCATGGATACCGATGAAACGCTCTCCTTCTCGCAGAATTACGCCTGCGAGGACTGCGGCGTCAGCATGCCGGAGCTCAGTCCGCGGATGTTCTCCTTCAATAACCCCTATGGCGCCTGCCCCGCCTGCGGCGGTCTCGGTACGCGCGTTGCCGCTGATCCCGAGATGGTCGTGCCCGATCCGTCCGTCAGTATTCTCGATGGTGCGATCCAGGCAAGCGGCTGGAATAATCTGCGCGACGATTCGATTGCGCGGATGTACTTTGAAGCGCTGGCAAAGAAATACCGTTTCTCGCTGAACGATCCGTTCTCCTCGCTGCCGGAGGCGGCGAAAAACGCGATCCTCTACGGCACGGGCGAAGAAAAACTCACGATGTATTACGAGCGCGGCAACGGCAGAGGTACGCTGTCGCAGCCGTTCGAGGGCGTGCTGCCCAATTTGGAGCGGCGCATGACCCAGACGCAGTCGGACGCCATGCGCAAGGAGCTGGAGCAGTGCATGGCAAACGTGCCCTGCCCGGTCTGCCACGGCGAGCGGCTCGATGCGTTTCCGCGCGCCGTCACCGTCGGCGGTATGCGGATCAGCGAGTTCTGCGATCTGCCGGTTTCCGATGCGCTGACGTTTGCGGAAAATCTGCACTTTGACGGCGGCGACGCGGTGATCGCCGAGCCGATCCTCAAAGAAGTCTGTGCACGGCTCGGCTTTTTGCAGCAGGTCGGTCTGTCGTACCTGACGCTTTCGCGCGCGGCGGCAACGCTGTCCGGCGGCGAAAGCCAGCGCATCCGCCTTGCCACGCAGATCGGTTCGGGACTGACGGGCGTTTTGTATATCCTCGATGAGCCGAGCATCGGTCTGCACCAGCGCGATAACGATAAACTGCTTGCCACGCTCTGCCGCCTGCGCGATCTCGGCAATACGCTCGTTGTCGTTGAGCATGACGAGGATACCATTCGCACCGCCGACTATATCGTGGACGTCGGACCGGCGGCAGGCGTGAACGGCGGCGAGATCGTCGCACAAGGCACGCTCCAAGACGTGATCGCCGAGCCGCGCTCCGTTACGGGACAGTATCTCTCCGGCAAAAAAACGATCCCCGTGCCGCAGACGCGCCGCAAAGGCAACGGCAAAAAACTGACGGTTTACGGCGCGGCGGAAAACAACCTCAAACATATCGACGTTTCCATTCCGCTCGGCACGTTCACCGCCGTGACGGGCGTCAGCGGATCGGGCAAATCGAGTCTGGTCGGCGCGGTCATCCGCAAAAAACTCTCCGCCGCGCTCAACCGTGCGCGCTGCCGCGCCGGCAAGTTTGACCGCATGGACGGCATCGAATATTTGGATAAAGTCGTCGATATCGACCAAAGCCCGATCGGACGCACGCCGCGTTCCAATCCGGCAACGTATACCGGACTGTTTGACGATATCCGCAACCTCTTCGCGCAGACTGCAGAGGCAAAGGCGCGCGGCTACGGTGCGGGACGGTTTTCCTTCAACGTCAAGGGCGGCAGATGCGAAGCGTGCTGCGGCGACGGCTTGGTGAAGATCGAAATGCACTTTTTGCCCGACGTCTACGTTCCCTGCGACGTCTGCGGCGGCAAGCGGTATAACCGCGAAACGCTGGAAGTAACCTATAAGGGCAAGACGATTGCCGATGTTTTGGATATGACGGCGGCGGAAGCGGAGCAGTTCTTTGAGAACCTGCCGGCGCTGCACGAAAAAGCGGCGGCGCTCGTCCGCGTCGGACTGGGCTATATCAAACTCGGACAAAGCTCTACCACACTCTCCGGCGGCGAAGCGCAGCGCGTCAAACTGGCAACGGAACTCAGCCGCCGCGCCACCGGCAAGACGATCTATATTTTAGACGAGCCGACGACCGGACTGCATATTGCCGACGTGCATCAGCTGATCGACGTTTTGCAGACGCTTGTGGATTCGGGCAATACCGTGCTGATCATCGAGCATGATCTGGACGTGATCAAGACGGCGGACTGGGTGATCGACCTCGGACCCGAGGGCGGCAGCGGCGGCGGCACGATCGTCTGCGCCGGCACGCCGGAGGACGTCGCCGCCTGCAAAGAGAGTCATACCGGACGGTATCTGAAAAAGGTGCTGAAAAAGGAGGACGCGCATGGCTGAAAACTTCCGCGAGGATTTCAAAAATCGGTTTCTGCGAAATGAAGCGGCGCTCAGCGATGAGGAATTGCTGGCAATGCTGCTCGGCACCGTCGCGCCGAAAAACCGAAGTGAGAACGCAGCCAAAGAGCTCTTGCAGCGGTTTCCGAGCCTGTATGCGCTGCTTCGCGCGCCGAAGGACGACTGGGAAACCGTGCCCGGCGTGAGCGAGGATATGGTAACGCTGCTTCGCGCCGTGCGGCAACTTGAGCGCCGCAGCGTGCCGGAGGAGATGCCGCGCAGCGGACTGGATATGACCGTGCGCGATCTCGGCGAGTTTATCCGCCCGTACTTCCGCCATACGAACGTGGAGGAGGTCTACCTGCTCTGCTTGGATGCGTCGCTGCATACGCTGGGCTGCTATCAACTCGGCACCGGCTCCGCCAATGCGGTTATGCTTTCGCCGGCAAGCGTGGTCAAGGTCGCGCTGTGCGCCGGCGCATCGGCGTGCGTGCTGGCGCATAATCATCCGTCCGCCATTTCGCAGTTTTCCGCGGCGGATCAGGCGGTGACCGAACGGATCTTTTTCGCGCTGGATGCGGTGGACGTTCTGCTGTTGGATCACGTGGTGCTGGCGTCCGATGAACTGATTTCCATGGAGCAGCAGGGCTGCTTCAAGTATTTCCACGAAAAACGCACACGCGGATCGGGTATCCCACTCGGCAGAAATGCGCAAGATGCACCGCCGGACGACGCGGCGCAAAAGCGCAAAACAAGAAAAAACGACTGGGAGTTCTTT
>JAFSXE010000068.1 GCA_017444195.1 Oscillospiraceae bacterium | reverse complement strand
GGTTTTGAACCGCCCTTTTCCGCCCGTACTGCATTAAAAAATGAGGTCATCCGACAGGATGACCTCATTTTTGTGCTTTGTCCGGACGAAAAATTGCAGGTTCAAAACTGCTGCGCACCGCAAAGCCGAAGATTTTTGTGCGAGGCAAGGCAGAGAAACAGGCAATCCTGACGGATTGCCTGTTTTGATAACGACGCATTCGCGCAAAAAGATTGGCGTTGCGGCTGCTTCCTCCTTATGTGAGGGCGCCCTTGGCGGCTGCTTTTTTCTTATTCAACCGTGACGGATTTAGCGAGGTTTTTCGGCTTGTCGATATCGCAGCCGTTGGCTATGGCAACGTAGTATGCCAGCATTTGCAGCGGCAAAATCGCCAGCGCCGCGGAAAACAGCGGATCGACCTTGGGGACGAAGATCACGTCGTCTGCCTGCGCAACGGCTCTCGTATCGCCGCGGAACGTGACCGCGATCACCTTTGCGCCGCGCGCCTTGACTTCAACGACGTTGCTGATGCTCTTGTCCATCAATCTGTCGTTGCAGCAGATGGCGATCACCGGCTGACCGTCATCGATGAGCGCGATCGTGCCATGCTTCAGTTCGCCGGCGGCGTATGCCTCGGTATGAATGTAGGAAATCTCCTTCATTTTGAGTGCGCCTTCCAGCGACACCGCCCAGTCGGTATTGCGTCCGATATAGAACAGCGATTGCCGGTCGCGGATCTTTTCCGCCAGTTCCGGCAGCGCGTGATTCATGTCGATCGTCTGCTGCATTTTCTTCGGCAGCGAATGAAGATCGGCAAGCAGCGCACTGTAGGTCTGCTCGTCAATCGTGCCGAGCCGCCGCGCCGCATACAGCGCAAAAACGTACAAAACGGCAAGCTGCGTCGTATAGCCCTTGGTGGTGGCAACGGCAATTTCCGGACCGGCCCACGTATAGAGCGTATGATCGGCAAGGTTGGCGATCGTGCTGCCGACGACATTGACGATGGCAATCGTCTTCGCACCGAGCCGCTTGCACTCCTTCATCGCGGCAATGGTGTCCGCCGTTTCGCCGGACTGCGAAAGCACGATGAGCAGCGTATGCTCGTCGATGATGGGATCGGCGTAGCGCAATTCGCTCGCCAGTTCCACGGTGACGGGAATGCGGCAAAGCGATTCGATGGCAAACTTGCCTGCGCAGCCGGCATAGTACGCCGAGCCGCAGGCGGTGATCACAATGCGGCGAACGTCGCGAAGCTGCTCCGCCGTCAATTCAAAGTCGTCCAGTTTCAGGTCGCTGCCGTGGATACGCGGCGCAAGCGCTGCTTTGACTGCGCCCGGCTCCTCCATGATCTCTTTGAGCATGAAGTGCTCGTAGCCGCCCTTTTCTGCCGCTTCCACGTTCCACGTGATGCGGCTGATCTTCTTCTCCACGGCACGTCCGGCGCAGTCGTAGACCGTCACGTTATCGGGCGAAAGTTCGGCAAACTCGCCGTCATCCAAATAGATGACGTTTTTCGTATAGGAAACCAGCGCGGTAACGTCGGAGGAAAAATAATTTTCGCCCACGCCGATGCCGAGGATCAAGGGACCGTGTTCGCGCGCAACGAACAGCGTTTCGGGATCGTCGGTGCAGACAATGCCCAGCGCGTACGAACCTTCCAACCGCGACGTCGTTTTCATCACGGCGGCTTTCAGATCGCCCTTGTAATACATCTCGATCAGATGGACGACCACTTCCGTGTCCGTTTCGCTGAGGAACGTGTAGCCCTTAGCGATCAGTTCTTCACGCAGTTCGGCATAGTTTTCGATAATGCCGTTATGCACGATGGCAAACTTGCCGTCGTTGCTCAAATGCGGATGCGCGTTGAGATCGGTCGGCGCGCCGTGCGTCGCCCAGCGCGTATGCCCAATACCGGTGCTGCCCGGAGTGTCCGCGCCGTCATGCGTCTTTTCGCAGAGGTTGGCAATTCTGCCGCTGACCTTGGCGACGTTGATCGTGTCGCCGTCGATGACCGCAATACCGGCGGAGTCATAGCCGCGGTATTCCAGCCGTTTGAGTCCCTCCAACAGCAGCGGTGCCGCCGCCTGATGTCCGGTAAAACCGACAATTCCACACATAGCGATGCCTTCTTTCGCGAATTTCGGATTTATGAAAAACATTATAGCAGAATTAAAGCCAAGTGCAAGAAAAAATTTTGTGCGACACTGGCTTGTTTTTTCGCGGCGAGATCGCTATACTGTGCCTATCCATACCTTGGAGGCAGTTTTATGTTGGACCGTGTCATTCTGATTTTTGAGCTGCTCGGCGTCGTGTCGTTTGCCGCATCGGGCGCAGCCGTTGCCATTCGAAAGCGCATGGACACGTTTGGCGTCATCGTGCTGGGCGTGTGCGCGTCGGTCGGCGGCGGTATTCTCCGCGACATTCTCTTGGGCAACACGCCGCCGTCGATGTTTCAAAACCCGATCTACGCCGCTGTGGCAAGCGTTGTTTCGCTCATCATCTTTTTCCCCGGTGTGCGCCGGCGGCTTCTGAAAAACCATACTGCTTTCGAAGTCGCTATGCTGGTTTTGGACACGCTCGGACTCGGTATCTTTACCGTAATGGGCATTAAAGTCGCACGCGACTCCGGTTACAGCTCACCGTTTCTTCTGGTTTTCGTCGGCACGATCACCGGCGTCGGCGGCGGTATGCTCCGCGACGTGCTCGCCAATACCACGCCGCAGATCTTTGTCAAGCATTTTTATGCCTGCGCCAGCATCATCGGCTCGATCATCTGCGTTGCGCTTTGGGACGTTCTCGGTATGCTTTGGGCGATGCTGATCGGCGCAGTCGTCGTCATCGTAACGCGCATTCTCGCGGCGATCTTCCATTGGGGACTGCCGAACGCAACGACCGACGAGGAGAGCCTCGCATCTTCCCGATAGTTTCATCATAAAAAATTACGCTTGCTTTTTCGCCTCGTGTATGATATGATATTCCACGCAATATGGGTATCCTTTACGGGCCGTTAGCTCAGTTGGTTAGAGCAGTCGGCTCATACCCGATCGGTCCT
>JAFSXE010000067.1 GCA_017444195.1 Oscillospiraceae bacterium | reverse complement strand
TCGTTGTCTGTAAAAATCGGGCCGACGCGGTTTGTCGGCAAGACACGCTCGAGGGCGTTGAAAAGCGGGACTTCGTGATCTTTCCGATTTTTGACAAAGCCCTCAAGGTGCGGCGTGTTTCCGTAGGCGTAGTTGAGCTTCTTCGTTACGCTGATCCAGCCGCCGTGCCGGTCAATATCGCGCCAGTCCAGCGCCAGCAGCTCGCCACGGCGCATCCCGGTATAAAGCAGCATCACGCCAAACAGCCAGTTTTCACCGCGGAAGTTTTCGACGGCGCGCTCCTGATCTTCGGTCAATGCGCTGCGCTTTTTCTTCGGCAGGCCGCGCGACTTTTTTACTTCAGCCGCTGGAGAAATCGCAATGTCGCCGCTTTCTACAACTGCGTATGTAAAAATCTGCTTGATAACGGTGATCTCAATATCCACCGTCCCCCCGGCGTAACCATCGCGCTCAAACGCTCGGACGTATCGGATCAGATCACGCGTCGTAATTTCTCCAATGCGCTGTGTGAAAACCGCCTTGAGCCGTCTGACGGAATAGCCGTAAACATTCCAGCAGCTTCTGGAAATTTCGCCATCCTTTGACGCATACCACTCGTCGGCGACGACCGGGAAAGGTCTGCCCTTTGCAACATCCTCGTGGTATTCTAAAATTTTCCGATCCACTTCGCGGCACGTTTTACCGCGAAACATCACCCGCTTTCCGTTGATTTTCCGTGACGTCTCGAACAAACCGTCCGGCCTTTGATAATACTTTGCCATAGTTTTTGCACTCCTCCTTGTAATTTTTGTTGCAAGCGTTCAAGGAGTGTGCTATACTGTGCGTACACCCTCCTTGATATTTGACTTGTGGTGAGTTTGGTATCTTAGGGTATGCCGTCCCGGTGTTCGCAGCGCCGGGACGGCCTTTTCGTTTATACTGAGACAATCACTTGACCGTACTGATAAAGTGCGTTGCGCGTCCGATGATCCTGATGTTTTTTACAGAGTCGCCAGTAAAAATTTTGGGTTCATAGTTTGAGTTTTCCGGCATAAGAACAACCCCGCCGTCAATATACCGCACCCTCTTGAGCGTTGCCTCATCGTCCACGAGCACCGCCGCAATCTGCCCGTTCTCGACGCGATCCTGCTGCTTGATGCAGACTATATCGCCGTCGTAGATGCGGGCATTTATCATGCTGTCGCCCTTGCAGAGCAGCGTGAAGTCGCATTTGATATAGTCCGGCACTTCGTCATAACCCTCGATGTTCTGCTCTGCGAGAATAGGCTCCCCGCAAGCAATGGCCCCGAGCCGCGGCACGCTTCTGACAAACGGCATAGGTTCCGCGCCTTTTGGGATCGCGCTGACTCCGAGCAATATATCCGCGGGTGTATGCAATATGCGCGCAAGCTCCTTGATTTTTGGTACGTCCGGCTTGCGCTTGCCGGTTTCGTACCCGCAGTAGGTGCTTTTGGTGATACCGAGTTCCTCTGCGACGCGTTGCTGCGTCCAACCCATGCGCTCCCTCGCTTCTTTCAAATTGGCTTCAAATGACATGAAAATCACCTCAAGCGTATTATTACATGCGGTTGGCGATTTGTCAATAAAATTTCTAAAAAAGCCTTGACACGTTGGCGTAACGCGAATATACTACGCATAAGGGTTGGCGTTACGCCAACCACAACATATTGAAAGGAGGGCGGCTATGTTCCCCAACCTGTTAGGGCAAAAGGCGTATCACCGCATGAGCGACGAGAATATGGCGGAGGTCATCGGTGTTTCGCGAAATGCCTACCAGCAGAAAATCAAAAGCGGAAGGTTTACGCCGGAAGAGTGCAAAAAGTTCTGCGAGTTCTTCGCCAAATCGTTTGACTTTTTGTTCGCAACCAACGACGAGACCTAAGAAACCAAACTCACCACAAAAACTACACAGGAGGACGTAAAAATGGACGAAACCAAAACCAACATCCCCGTTTCGGAGGGCACCGTGACAATCGCCATCAGCGAGTACCGCGGTCTGATCGAACGCGCCGCGGCTGCGGAGGGCGCGCTTGCCGCGGCAGAGAACGAGAGCGTTTCCAAAGGCGCGCGGCTGTACGAC
>JAFSXE010000066.1 GCA_017444195.1 Oscillospiraceae bacterium | reverse complement strand
TAAAAAAAGAACAACCGATCGGGTGTTCTTTTTTTATCGGAAAATCAGAAAAATGATTACGTACAGCACGCTCGCGGTAATGCCGTAGACCAGCACCGGTCCAGCAATCGTAAAGAGTTTCGCCGCCATGCCGGTCACAAACCCCTCGCTCTTGAACTCGATTGCCGGCGAAACCATCGCATTGGCAAAGCCGGTGATCGGCACGAGCGTACCTGCGCCGCCGAACTTGGCAATGTCATCGTAAATGCTCAGTCCCGTCAGCAGCGCGGAAAGAAAGATCAGCGTCATGCTCGTCGCCGTACCGGCAAGCGTCTTGTCCAGACCCACCGTCTTGCCGTAGAAGTTGAGGATTCCCTGCCCGATTGCGCAGATCGCACCGCCCACCAAAAACGCCAGCGCGCAGTTGCGCAAAATCTTCGATTTCGGCGCAAGCGACGAAACGTAGCGGTCGTATTGTTCGTTGGACATTTTTTGCATCCAATCCGCCCCTTTCGCGCATAGTATGCGCATTTTTTTGGTTTTTAATCAATAATACGCCTTCCCCCTCTCAGGGGGAAGGTGCTGCCGAAGGCAGCGGATGAGGGACGTGCCGCAAGGCACAATCCGACCTTGTACCGCGTCGGACGGGCGCCTTCGTCGATGCAAACGTCGCTTTTCTCCGTCGGCGTTTCCGCCGACATCCGACCGCTCCGTTGCATCTCCTCTCCAAATTGCAACCGCTTCGCTTACGTTGCAATTTGGTTCCTTTCATCCCCTACGAACGCACCATCGACACCTTCCCGTAGGGGCGATTATCAATCGCCCGCTTCTACCGACCTTGCACCGTGTCGAACGGGCGGCTGATAGCCGCCCCTACAAGCGCACCGAAATTACCTCTCCGTAGGGGCGGCAACCTGCCGCCCGAAAGCAAAACGGGGAAGGCGTTGCCCCCTACGCAACGAAAAAGGGCGATGCGTTCGCATCGCCCTTGATCTTCATCTTTATTGCACTTCAAACGGTTTCTGCGCGACGAGTTTTCCGTCCAGCAGCAGCGTCACGGTGTACTTGCCGGACACGTTCGGCGTGCGCGGGAAGACGAACGAGGTATACTTGCCGTCCCACAGTTTATCCCACGTCGTTTGCTCGGCGAACACGTCCACGATCTTGCCGGACTCGTTTCGCACAACGACCGTTTCCGCCACGTCCCACGTGCCCTGCGAAAGCGTGCTGATCGCTTCCACGACGAACGCCGCCGTTTCGCCCTTGGCGAACGCGCCGCGTGAGGTCAGGAAGTCGAAGTGGCGCGGATTCTCCTTCGCCGGCGCAAGGAAGATGCCCATAAACACGTTCGTGCAGCCGTGCTCCGCGTATTTTTCCGCCTCGCCGGTCGTGAACGTCACTTCACCGTAAGAAACGTCGCCGCTGCGCAGTTCGGCGCGGTACGACGCCTCGGGCGCAAGACCCGTCAGCGCAATGGCGGTTTCGGCGTTCTCCGTCGTGAACGTCCACGCACCTTCCGCCTGCGGAAGCGTGGCGTACTCGTCCAGATCGGTCAGTTCGCACACGACCTGCCACGCGGCAGGATCAAACGTACCGTCGAGCGTCCAGCGGATCGCGCCGTCCTCATAGCGCACGTCGGTCACCGCCTCGGCGGCAAAGACCGGCAGCGCGTTGGGATCTTCGATTGCAAACGCGGTTTCCGTCGTGCCCATCACGGTCTCGCCCTCGCAGGTCAAAACCGCCGTGTACGTGCCGAAGGGCAGATCGGAAATTTCCGCGCTGCCGCCCTGTGCATCGTAAACTTTTTCCACGCCGTCCGCACTCGTCACCGTAATGCGCCACGGCTTGTCCGCGTCGGTTGCGGTGAAGGTCAGCGTCACGGTCTTGCCGTCCACCGCCGCGGCAAAGTCCGCTGCGGAAAGCGCGGCTTTCGTCTGCGCGGTCACTTCGCTTCTGCCGTGGACCTTGCCGCCGTTTGCGGTCGTCACGGTGATCACGTAACTTGCGCCCGGTTTCAGTCCGCTGAACACGAACTTGTCGCCGTCCAGCACGCCCTGTACCGTGCCGCCGTAGGTGTCGGCAGCCGTCGCGGCAAATTGCGATGCCGGCTTGTCCGCGTCGATCGTCACGGCGATCTCGGTTGCGGCGGTATCCGCCACCGCAACGTCGCGCACCGTCGGCGTCAGCACGAACCACCACAGGCAGAATGCCGCCGCGCCGCACGCCAGAACGCCCACGAGCCACCACAGCCACGCAAGCGAGCGTTTTTTCTTCGGCTCATCCTGTACGGCTTCTTCTGCGGCTTCCTCGTCGCGCTCCGCGTCCGTGCCTTCTTCGGCTTCGGTCGGCTGCGTTTCGGCGTCGCCCTCGTCTTCCTCCGCGCTTTCTTCTTCCGCGGCTTCTTCCTCCGCCGGCGTGTCTTCTTCCACGCCGTTAAAATGCTCGGTGAACGCTTCGTCCTCGTTTTCCTCGGTCACGCGCATCGGCGCGAGTTCTTCCTCGATCGCCTCCTGCGAAACCTGAACGTCGTCCGCCACCAGCGGCGGCACGAGCAGTTCGTCGGAGAGGATGTTGCGCTTGCAGTAGGCGGTCAGCGCGTCGTACAGCGCCTGCGGATTTGCGTAGCGATCCTCCGGCTTGAACGCGCACGCCTTGAGGATGATCGAGGCAAACTCATAGTCCGCATACAGCGGCGGCTGCAGCGCCTCGCCGCTCAGACGCAGCTGCATCGCGGCGGAATGGGGCGTCTGCTCGTCCTCGAACGGCGCGTGATTGCCGTTGAAAATCGAATACAGGATCAGTCCGAGCGAATAGGTGTCGATCGTTTCGTTCGGCGCGTTCGTGATGCCGAACAGCTCCGGCGCGGTGTAGTCGCCGAGCATCGACTGGTCGATTGCCGCGTAGGCAAGCGAGGCAAGCGGCACCAGTCCCAGATCGCCGATGTGGAACTCGCCGTTTTCCACGAAGATGTTTTCCGGCTTCACGCCCGCGTGCAGCCAGCCCTGCTCGTGCAGATTTTTCAGCTGACCGGCAAGCTGCACCGCCAGCCGGACCGCACCGGCGTGCGTCAGCGGCTGCCGCGCCAGGTACCGCGGCAGCGTCTCGCGCTCCGGCGCGAACAGGAACAGATCAAAGCCGACGCCGTCCTCCTTTTCGATGAACTGCGCGTCGGTGTAGGCGAAAAGCCCCGTCGCCTCGGCAAGCGCCGCCAGGCGATCCACTTCATTTTTATAGTCGAGCATGCGCTCGGCAAAATATTTTTTCGCGTCCTCGTCGGTTTCAATCGCGCCGGAAAGACGCAATCCTTCCACCTGATTTGCGGACTGCGGCACGGAAAGGTGCTTGACGACCAGCACCGTGCCGTCGGCTTCGCGCCGAACGCGGCAGGTCTCCACGCCGCCCTTTTCGCGCAGCGTTTCCACCAAGATCAAATCGGAAAGCAGGGGAGAGAGACTGCTCCAATCGGTCATACGACCATCTCCTTCCACAAAATACATCTTATTGTACCTGTTTTCCGCGCAAAATGCAAGGTGGCAGCCGTCGGATTTTTTTCAAAATGGTACTTTTCTTTGGAGAAAGATTGTGCTATGATAGAGGAACAGAAAAAAAGGAGGTCTTTGCAGTGGCGAAAAAGACTTGTTTCTACTGCGGCACCGAATACGAAGCCGCCGAGGGCAAATGCCCCATCTGCGGTGAGAGCCGCACCACCGAGGACGAACAGAAAAAGAAAGAAAACACCCCCGTTTTCACGCCCGACGTGGAAGAGGAAGAGCCGAAGGGACGCGGCTCAAGCGGCATCGTGTCCACGATCATCTGCATCGTCTTGGCAATCGCCGTCGTGATCGGCACGCTGTTTATCCTGCGTGCGCTCGGCGTATTCGGCTCGCGTCCGGCAGCCGATCCCAACGCCGAACTGCCCGAAACCACGCAGACCGAAACGGCAGCCGTGCCCTGCACGGGTCTTGTCGTCAGCCCGCTGAACATGAGCTTTACCGAAGCGGGGCAAAAGACCATTTTGACCATCCTGCCCGAACCGGTGGACTGCACCGAGCCGATTGAACTCGTGTCGTCCGATCCGTCGGTCGTCGCCGTCACCACCACGGGCGAAGTCATCGCCGTCGGCGAAGGCAGCGCCAACGTCACCGTGACCTGCGGCGCGCAGATCAAGACCGCCAACGTCGTGTGCGCGTTCCTTTCGAGCGGTGAAACCGAAACCGAGCAGCCCGACGAGAAAACGCCCGTCCACGTTGACGCGAGCAAACTCAAACTCAACCGCGAGGACTTCACGCTGCTCAAGCAGGGCGAAACCTTCACGATGAAACTCACGGGCGCGCCCGAGGGCGTGGACGTGATCTGGTCGAGCGACGATCCCAAGGTCGCCACCATTGATAAAGACGGCACCGTGACCGGCATCGGCTACGGCAGAACGGATATCCACGCCACCGTCGGCGACGCCGTCGTGGACTGCATCGTCCGCTGCTCGTTCCGCACCGCCGCACCGGCGTCGACGACCACGACCACCACGCCGAAGCCGAATACCACGACCACGCCGGCGGACCCCATTGAGCATACCGCCGTCACCACGCCGAGCGGCACGGTGCAGACCAGCACCATCGCCATCAGTCACAGCGACGTGACCGTCAAGGCGGATGAAACCTTTAAGATCTTCCTGTATTCCGGCTCCACGCGCCTTTCCGGCGTTTCGTGGGCAACGACGAACGCCTCCGTCGCCACCGTCACCGCGGACGGCACGGTCAAGGGCGTCGGCAAGGGTACGGCGACCGTCGTCGGTACGCTTGAAGGCAACACCTACCGCTGCATCGTCCGCTGCAAGGGCTGATCGATCACAAAAGAAAAAGCACGCCCAAGGGCGTGCTTTTTTCGGGAAACTCAGTCCATTTCCAGGCGATGGCGGCGGAACAGCAGCGTAATGCACCACAGACCTGCCAAGCCGACCAGCGCGTAGACGATGCGGCTGACGGTTGCGGACTGACCGCCGAACAGCCACGCTACCAGGTCGAACTTGGCGAAGCCGGCAAGTCCCCAGTTCAGCGCGCCGATGATGACCAAAATCAGCGAAACGGTGTCCATATTGTACCTCCTTAAAAAATAGGTCGAGGTAAGTTTGCACCGTTTTTGCGAAAAATAAACATTTTTTTGAAAGAGGATTTTTTATGTCCGTATTTCAGCCCTCTGAAATCCTGCTTCCGCACAGCGCCGACAAGGCAAAATGGGCGGTGATCGCCTGCGACCAGTTCACGTCCGAGCCGGACTATTGGCGCCGCGTGCGCGAAAACGCAAAAGACGCGCCGAGCGCGATCAACCTGATCCTGCCGGAGAGCGAACTCGGCTTGCCCGACGAGGCGCAGAAAATCGAAACGATCCACGAAACCATGCGCCGCTATTTGGAAAACGACGTGTTTGCCGCGTATCCGGACAGTTTTATCTACGTTGAGCGGACGCTTCTTTCCGGCGCGGTGCGCCGCGGCGTCGTGGGTCAGATCGACCTGACCGCCTACGATTATACCGCCGGCAGCACCTCGCGCGTCCGCGCCACGGAAAAAACCGTCGTCGAGCGCATTCCGCCGCGTCTGCGCGTGCGCGAAGGCGCAAGTTTGGAACTGCCGCACGTGCTGCTTTTGTGCGACGACGCGGAAAAGACGGTCATCGAGCCGCTTTCGGCGGAAGACCTGCCCACGCTCTATGATTTCGAACTCATGGAGGGCGGCGGACACATCCGCGGCAAACTCGTCTCCGGCGAAGCGAAAACGCGCCTTGTGCAGCGCATCGCCGCCTATGAGAACGCGCATCCGGCGCTGACCTACGCCGTGGGCGACGGCAACCACTCGCTCGCCACGGCAAAGGCGGCGCAGGAAAAAGGGCAGAGCCGCTACGCGCTCGTGGAGCTGGAGAACGTCCGCGACGACGCGCTCGTCTTTGAGCCGATCCACCGCATCGTCACCGAAACCGACGTGCCGGCGCTGCTTACCGCGCTGGAAAAAGCGTGCGGTGCGCCGGACGGCTTTGCCGTCGGCGTGCTGACGGGAAAAACGCGCCAAACGGTCACGCTCGACCGCACCAAAGGGGAACTGGCAGTCGCGGTGCTGCAATCGTTCTTGGACGACTGGCTGAAAACCCATGCCGGCAAACTCGACTATATCCACGGCGAAGCGGCGGTGCAAACGCTCGCCGCGCAGAAAAATGCCGTCGGCTTTTTGCTGCCGGCAATGGAAAAAGCGGCGCTCTTTCGCGGCGTCGAGCGCGACGGCGTGCTGCCGCGCAAGACGTTCTCCATGGGACACGCGCAGGAAAAGCGCTATTATCTTGAAGCACGGAGGATCGTATGAAACACACGATCGAACGCGCCTACGGCAAACTCAACCTGACGCTCGACGTCACAAGCAAGCGCCCCGACGGCTACCACGACGTGTGCATGGTGATGCAGACCGTCGCGCTGTGCGATGATCTTGCCATTGCCGTGGATTCCGGCGCACCGTGGCGCTGCTGGTGCAGCGATCCGTCGATCCCGCAGGGCGCGGAAAACCTTGCCGTCAAGGCGGCAACCACGTTTTTTGACGCGCTCGGCTACGCGCCGGACGGCGGCGCGATCATGATCGAAAAGCGCATTCCGGCGCAGGGCGGCATGGCAGGCGGCAGCGCAGACGCCGCCGCGGTGCTTCGGGCGCTCAGCCGTCTTTACGACCATCCGTTCGACCGCCCCAAACTGCGGCTGATCGCCGCCGAGGTCGGCTCGGACGTGCCGTTCTGCTTGGAGGGCGGCACGCAGCTTGCCGAGGGACGCGGCGAAGTGCTCACGCCGCTTGATCCCATGCCGAAAGCGACGATTTTGCTCGTCAAACCGACGTTTTCCGTGTCCACACCGGCGCTTTTTGCCGAGATCGACCGCGCCGAAACGCTCCGGCGGCCGGATACGGCGCGCGCGATCGCCGCGCTTGCGTCGGGCGACCTTGCCGCGCTTGCCGCGCAGATGCAAAACGTCTTTCAGCCGCTTGTGGCAAAGTCGCACCCCGAAGTCGAGGCGATTTGCCAAACGATGAAAGCGCACGGCGCGCTCGGCGCACAGATGACCGGCACGGGCAGCGTCGTGTTCGGCGTGTTCGATCAGGAAGCCAAAGCCAAACAGGCGCAGGAGGCGTGCCGCGCATTCGGCACGACCTGCCTGACCGCGCCGATGGCGCAGGTATAAAGTAAGAAAAACCCGTCCAAACTGATATTATTATCAGAATGGACGGTGTTTTTTATGCGTAAAACCATGCTTGGCATTTGTTTGTTTTTCGTCGCCACGGCGCTGCTCGTTTGCGGCATCGCCGCACAGCAGCAGTCCCTTGCGGAAAAAACCATCCGCTTCCACGTCGTCGCCGCGACGGACAGCGCGGAAGACCAGGCGCAAAAACTGCGCGTGCGCGACGCGCTGCTTGCCGCAATGCCGTCGTGGAGAAGCCGCGAGGAAGCGGCAGCGTGGCTGCGTGAAAACCGCGCCGCGCTGCAAGCGGCGGCAGAAACCGCGTCGGACGGCAGACCCGTCGCCGTGACCTTGACCGAGGAAGCGTACCCCACGCGGGATTATCCCACGTTCCGCCTGCCGGCAGGGCAGTACCTGTCGCTTCGCGCCGTGATCGGCGAGGGCAGGGGACACAATTGGTGGTGCTGCGTCTATCCGTCGCTGTGCGCGGCGGCAAGCGAGGATGCCTTTGCCGCAGCCGCCGTGTCGGGCGGCTTCACGCAGGACGAGATCACGCTTATCACGGACGACACCGCCGAAATCACGGTCAAGTTCAAGATTTTGGAGTGGCTCTCGGCATTGCGCGGCTGACAGACCTTCCGCCGCACCCGTAGGGGCGATTATGAATCGCCCGCTTGTCCCGACCTTGCACCGTGTCGGTTCGGGCGCATACTATGCGCCCCTACGAACGCACCCTCGACACCCTCCCCGTAGGGGCGGCAACCTGCCGCCCGCTTCTTCCGACCTTGTACCGCGTCAAACGGGCGACTGATAGCCGCCCCTACAAACGTACCGAAATCACCACCCCGTAGGGGGCGGTCATTGACCGCCCGAGCCTTCCCCCTACGGGGGGAAGGTGCCGAACGATAGTGAGGCGGATGAGGGGCGTGGCGCAAGCCACAATCCCACCTTGTACCATGTCGAACGGGCGGCTGATAGCCGCCCCTACAAACGTACCGAAATCACCACCCCGTAGGGGGCGGTCATTGACCGCCCGAGCCTTCCCCCTACGGGGGGAAGGTGCCGAACGATAGTGAGGCGGATGAGGGGC
>JAFSXE010000065.1 GCA_017444195.1 Oscillospiraceae bacterium | reverse complement strand
GAATCGTCCGCGCCTTCCGGCAGATCATGGTATCGGATGCCGAATTTCCTGGCGTAGTCAAAGCCGCACTTTCCCTAGAAGCCGATATTGCCCTCAAACAGCACCGCGCCGAAGCCCATCGCCGCCGCCTGCGTCAAAGAATAGTCCAAAAGCGCCTTGCCGTAGCCGTGCCGTTTCAGTTCCGGCGCGATGCAGATCGGCCCCATGGTCAAGACCGGCACGGTGCGTCCGTCGTCGGCTTCGATGATCGTGCGCATGAACATATTTTGTCCGATCAGCCGACCGTCCTTTTCCATAACGAAGTCCAGCTCGCGGACGAATGCCGGATCGTTGCGCAGCACGTGGATCACGTAATGCTCGCTGCAGCCGGGACGGTACACGTTCCAAAACGACTCGCGCACGAGGTTTTCCACCGAACGGTAATCGCCCGGCGTTTCCAAACGAATGGTATCATATTGCATGTTGTTTCTCCGTTCTTATCATGAAAAAAGTCCCGAAACCGTAGCTTCGGGACGTTTGCGTAATAGAAATTGAACTCAGCGCTTGCTGAACTGCGGCGCACGACGTGCGGCTTTGAGACCGTACTTCTTGCGTTCTTTCATTCTCGGGTCACGGGTGAGGAGTCCGGCTGCCTTGAGCGCGGCGCGGAACTCGGGGTTGACGCCCAAGAGGGCGCGGGCGACGCCGTGACGGATCGCGCCTGCCTGACCGGAGACGCCGCCGCCTTCGACGGTGCAGATGATATCGACCTTGCCGAGCGTGTCGGTCACGGCGAGCGGCTGACGGACGACCATTTTCAGAACGTCCAGTCCGAAGTACTCGTCGATGTCGCGGCCGTTGATGGTGATCGAGCCGGTGCCGCCTTCGTAGACGCGAACGCGGGCGATGGAGGATTTACGACGGCCGGTGCCGTACTGATACTGTCTTTTGCTCTCGTACATAACTTCTACCTCCGATTAGTCCAGTGTCCAGGCTTCGGGCTTCTGGGCAGCGTTGAGATGTTCCGGACCCTTGTAGAGCTTCAGGCGCGTCATCGCCGTTCTGCCGAGGGTGTTCTTCGGCAGCATGTTCTTGACGGCGAGCTCCATCGCGAACTCGGGACGCTCCGCCATCAGTTTGCCGTACTTGATCTCTTTGAGGTTGCCGATCCAGCCGGTGTGATGGTAGTAGGTCTTCTGTTCGAGCTTCTTGCCGGTCAAAACCGCCTTATCGACGTTGACGATGATGACGAAGTCGCCGCAGTCAACGTTCGGGGTGAAATCGACCTTGTGTTTGCCGCGCAGCAGCTTGGCGGCGGTCGCAGCGGTTCTGCCGAGGGGCTTACCGGCTGCGTCGAGCACGTACCATTTTCTCTGGACGGTCTCGAGTTTTGCCATTGTCGTGGACATTATCGTTTCCTCCAACTATAAATAAGTTTTGACAAATGTTAGATGCGCGATTACAATAATCGTGCTTAGCATTTATACCACAAACGTTTTTCGGTGTCAAGCATCGGTTTTCGATTTTTTCATTTTGCGCGGAGAGAACTTTCATTTGCTCGTGTTTTCTCTGTTTTTCTCGTTTTTACTCCATTTCGATTTTACAAAAGGGGGCGGCGGTATGCAGCGGATGGTGGGACTGGTGCGGCGGTGCGTGGACGATTATCACATGATCGAGCCCGGTGAGACGGTTGCGGTCGGCGTGTCCGGCGGCAAGGATTCGCTGCTGCTGCTTACGCTGCTGCACGCGCTTTCCGAGTATCATCCGGCGCAGTTTCACGTTGCGGCGTTCACGGTGGATATGGGCTTTGAGGGCATGGATTTTTCGCCGGTGGAGGACTACTGCAAAAAACTCGGCGTGCCGTACTACACGACGAAGACCGAGATTGCAAAGATCGTCTTTGACTGGCGCAAGGAGCAAAATCCGTGCAGCATGTGCGCAAAGATGCGGCGCGGCGCGCTGAACAATCTGATTTTGGAGCACGGCGTGACGAAGGTGGCGCTCGGGCATCACTACGACGACGCTGTGGAGACGTTTCTCATGTCGCTTTTATATGAGGGGCGCATTTCGTGCTTTGAGCCGGTGACGCACCTCGACCGCACGGGCGTGACGCAGATTCGTCCGATGCTGTATATTGCGGAAAAGAGCGCCGTTTCGATGGCGAAGAAGCTGGAACTGCCGGTGGTGAAGAGCACCTGCCCGGCGGACAAAAACACGAAGCGCGAGGAGACGAAGCAGCTGATCGCCGCGCTTAGTAAGACGTATCCCGATTTGAAGACCAAGGTTTTCGGCGCGATGCAGCGGCTGCCGCTGCCGCAATGGGGCGTGGACGACTTGCGGAGACGTCCGCTGCCGGAAGTGGAATAAAAAAGCGGGCGGCTGATAGCCGCCCCTACGGAACGTGATTTCGGTGCGTTCGTAGGGGCGACCATTGGTCGCCCGTTCGACACGGTGCGAGGTTGGTAGAAGCGGGCGATTGATAATCGCCCCTACGCATAATGAAACGGTGGGCGATGATTTCGCCCACCGTTGTTTGTATTTTACACGTTGAACAGGAAGTTGACGATGTCGCCGTCCTGCATGACGTATTCCTTGCCTTCGCTGCGCACCAGACCTTTGGCTTTCGCAGCGGCAAGCGTGCCGCACTCCTTGAGTTTTTCAAACGCGATGACCTCGGCGCGGATGAAGCCGCGCTCAAAGTCGGTATGGATCTTGCCGGCCGCCTGCGGCGCTTTCGTGCCTTTCTTGATCGTCCATGCGCGGCACTCGTCCGAGCCTGCGGTGAGGAACGAGATCAGACCGAGCAGCTCGTAACTTGCTTGGATCAAGCGGTCGAGTCCCGATTGCCGGAGTCCCATCTCTTCTAAGAACATCTGCTTTTCGTCGGGATCGTCCAGTTCGGCAATATCCGCTTCCAGTTTCGCGCAGATCGGCAGCACCAGACTGCCTTCGGCGGCTGCCAGTTCCTGCACTGCGCGGTAATGGCGGCTCGATTCGGGATCTGCGGCTTCTGTTTCGCTCAAATTGGCGGCGTAGATCGTCTTTTTGAGCGTCAAGAGGTCGGACTGCGCGATGAGCGCGGCGTCGTCCTTTTCACATTCGAACGTGCGCGCGAGTTTGCCCTCGTTGAGGTGGGCGAGCAGTTTTTTCAGCAGATCGGCTTCGTGGGCGTATTTTTTATCGCCGCCCTTGAGTGCCTTTTCCGTCTTGTCGATGCGGCGCTCGACCATTTCGATATCCGCCATGACGAGTTCCAAGTTGATGATGTCGATGTCGCGCAGGGGATCGGTCGAGCCCTCGACGTGGGTGACGTTGGGATCTTCAAAGCAGCGCACGACGTGCAAGATCGCGTCGGTGTTGCGGATGTTGCTCAAAAACTTGTTGCCGAGCCCCTCGCCCTTGCTCGCGCCCTTGACAAGCCCCGCGATGTCCACGAACTCGATGACGGCGGGCGTGAACT
>JAFSXE010000064.1 GCA_017444195.1 Oscillospiraceae bacterium | reverse complement strand
CGCTCAGCACCTCCCTTTACACAAGGGAGGCTTTTTTACGAACGCACCGAAATTACCTCCCCATAGAGTCAGCCCCTTGCCGCCCGCCGTCCACCGCCGCACCCGTAGGGGCGGCAACCTGCCGCCCGCCGTACCTGCTGCTTGTCGAACGGGCGCCCACTGGGCGCCCCTACGAACGCATTTTCGTCTTACACCGTAGGGAGCGCATTTATGCGCTCCGCATTTTATTCGTGCGCCGCAACCTGCCGCCCGACCTTGCAAATTTTCACGTTTTGTTTAATTGCCGCAATTTTGGTAAATACTAACGCCGGAGGTGCTGCAAATGAATAACAGCCAATCGGAAAAGAAACGCAAATCGCTTGCGGAAAAAGGGTACTATATGGTCCTGCTGCTCTGCATCGCGGCAGTCGGCATCACGGGCTACTCGTTCCTCGCAAATTTGGAGCCTGCCGCGCCGGCGCAGCAGCCGACGCTCTCCGTGCCGCTGACGCCGAAAACGCCGAGCCGCAGCGTGCCGTCCGCCGCGTGGGACGAGCCCGCGGACGAGCCGACGCTCGTGCTGCCCGTCGCCGCCGGTGAAACGCTGACGGCGTTTTCCGCGACGGAACTCGGCTGGAACGACACCACGCGCGACTGGCGGCTGCATGACGCAATCGACCTCGCCGCCGAAAGCGGCGATCCCGTCTGCGCCTGCATGGCAGGCACGGTGACCGCCGTGGAAAACGACGACGCGCTCGGCTGGACGGTGTCGCTCCGCCACGATAACGGCTATACCACGTGCTATGCCTCGCTCGCGGAAAAGCCGCTTGTCGCGGTCGGCGACGCGGTTTCCGCCGGCGAAGTCATCGGTGCGGTCGGTGAAACGGCGTCCACGGAACTCGCGCTGCCGTCGCACCTGCATTTCGCGGTCTACCGGGGCGGCACGGCAGTCGATCCGGCTTCTCTGTTTTCGTAAGCGCACGGCGGCACACAAGTGCCGCCGATTTTAGTTGCATTTTCCGTCGAAATTGCGTATACTGAGGAAAAAGAAAGGAGCGTGAGCGCGATGGACGAGTTTTCGGAGGCCCGCATCGACGACCGAGCCGAACTGCTGAAAAAGTCGCTCGAACTGATCGACACGGCGGCAGTCATCGTCGATGACGACGGCGAGGTGCAGTGGCAGAACAAGGCAGCCGCGCCGCTCAAACTATCCGTCGGTTACAGCGTGGAATCCACCGTCAGCGGCTTTGAACGGCAGTTTGCCGCGTGGGATTACCACCGCAGTTACCGCCAAAACGTCACCGCCCTCGGCACACCGTGGGTCATGACGGTTTCGCGCATCGGTCCGGTCAACCTCCTGCTCTTCACGCATGAGACGGAGGCGGACAGCGCCGTGCGGACCGTGCTGCAATCGCTGTTTCACGGCATGGACTCCGTCTCGACCGACCTGACGCACGCCCTGCGCGAACTTGCGCCGGAACTGGAGGAGTTCGACGATCCCGTGCTGGCGCAGAAGGTCGCGGCGGTCACACGCGCAAGTTACCGTCTTGCGCGCAGCGCCATCGCCATGGCGGAACTGGGACATCTGGAAATCAAAGAGATGCGCGTCCTGCCGCGTGAAAAACACCTTTTGACGTTCTTCGAGCGCCTTGTGGATAAGGAAAAGCAAATCCTCTTCGAGTGCGGCACGCATCTGGACGCGCACCTGATCCTGCGCGATACGCAGTACGGCAACCTCGATCCGCTGATCGTGGAAAAGATCGTCGCCAACCTGCTGTGCAACGCGGTGAAATACGGCGAAAAGGGCGCGCCCATCGAATTGCACGTCACGTGCGACGATCAAAAAACCGTCCAGATCACCGTCACAAACAAGGGCGCCGGCATCGACGGCGATACGCTGCCGACGGCGTTTACACGGTATCTGCAAACGCCGGATATCCAAAACCTGCAAACCGGCGCCGGCATGGGACTTGCGCTCGTGCGCGAACTGGCGCAGCGGCACGGCGGCGCGGTGATGATCCGTACCGGCGGCGACGGCGCGAAGATCATCGTTTCGCTGAATATCACGATGAAGGAAGTTTTGGCGTCGCATTCGCCGCTGCTGGCGTCCGCGATGAATTATGATCCGTCGCTCATCGAATTGAGCGAGGTCCTACCGGCGGACACCTTCCTCTCCTACGCCGTGGAAATCTGAATCGCAAAAACAAGCGAGTCAACCGACTCGCTTGTTTGTTTTTCCGCCGCATTTTCGTCTTCCCCCGTAGGGTCAGCCCCTGCCGCCCGAAGGCTCCCCTGTGT
>JAFSXE010000063.1 GCA_017444195.1 Oscillospiraceae bacterium | reverse complement strand
CGTCATACTTCGGCGCAAGCGTCGCCGTCAGATCCGTCGGAAGCAACTCAATGCTTTCCGGCAGTTCAGTCAGGTTTCGATCCGCCTTGGCGATCGTCAGCGTACCGACGTCGAGATCCTTCGCCGCGTAGTTCGCGCCCTCGGCAATCGAAGCTACAACCGTGTACGTTCCGGCATTGACCGGCGCCTTCGTTGTAGCAGCTGCGTCGCCCGTGCGGTACTTGACCGTGATCTTGCCGAGACCTTCGACGCCTTCCGCCGCCGTGATTTCGGCGGTGACTGCCTTGCCGTTATAGGTCGCTTCGATGTTCTCGAACTTTGCGATCTGCGCCAGCGTCGGCTGCGTCTTGGTGATCGTCAGCGTGCCGTTCTCGATCTCAACAATATAGTTCGCGTTGGGGGTATAGGTCGCTGTCAATTCGACCGTGCCGTAGCCCTCTTTATCGGCGTCGGCTTCCGTACGGTGATAGCTGATCGTACCGAGATCGCCGTCCGCAACCAAGCCGGACTCGTCCGTATCGGTAAGCACGACCGTGCCGGTAAACGCGGGATCTTCCGTGCCGTATTCCTTCATGGCATCGGCAACCTTGATCGTCACCGGGCGCGGATCGATATCAAATCCGATCGAGACTTCTTGCGCACGGTATTTCTCCGTTTCCGCAACCGTAACGACCACGCAGTATTCGCCGACGTCCGTCGGTGCGGCATCCAGCGCGGTCTTCTCGGTAATCTCGCCTTCTTCGTCTTTGGCGGTAACCGTATACCACGTGACCGTTGCCGTACCGTCGCCGCTGAATCCGTAGTTCTGATCAAGGATCAACGCGGCAGGCTCGCCGTCGTACTGTTTCGACGGGCTGCCAACCCACGGGTCCGAATAGCCCTTTTCGATTGTCAACTCGCCGGAAATCGTGCCGATATGTCCGGGAATCTCGCCCTCGGGAATATCATCTTCATACGTTGCCGTATACGTGTAAACGCCGGGAAGCGACTCCTTCGTCAGTTCCGCATACTGTTTGTCGTTTGCATCCGTATAGACGATGGTAATGTTTTCGCTCTCTTTGCCGTCATAGAGAACCACGGGCGGAATCATAAGCAAATCGTACGTACCGCCGCCGACAACGAATTCTTTGCCGTCGACTTCAATCGTATAGAGCGACAGCTTGTCGCTGACATCGACCTTATCCTTGAATTCGAACGGAATGACAAGTGTATCCACATCATTATAGTTGTTGCTCGTGACCTTGACCTTCAACGAAGTCGTAACCTTGGCATCTTGCGGCGTCGTTACCGTGTATGTCAGCGTCGTGCCGCCAATCTCCGCCATGCCGTACTGCGTTTCGTTTCCTTCTGCCCACGTAAATACGGGGTTGCCGGCGTCAGCGGGAATGAGGGTGCTCAGATCAATGATATATTCTTTCGGCATATTCTCGCCGAGCACTTCCTTAGAAAGCAGCGTCTTCGTCGCCACCGTCACGTCCATCGTCGCCTTGGCAATGGTGTAGTTGACGGAGATCTCTTTCTTGCCGTCGCCCGTGCCGGCAACCAGCGTCGCCGTTACCGCGCCGGCATTCACGTTGCCGTTTTCGCTGTATTCAACCGCCACCGTCTCGTCGGCGAGCCAGTTCTCCGAATACACCACCGTCGCTTCGTGTGCCTTGCCGTCGTACGTCGCATCCGACGCCGAGATCGTCGCCGTTGCTTCGTTGCCGCACGTGCAGGTCTGCTTCATCGTCGTGCCATCCACTTCATAGGTGAAGCTGTGCTCGTGGCAGTGGATCGTCGCGTTCGACAGTCCGTCATTGAACTGTCCGATCGTGACCTTGTCCCAATCTTCCTGCGTGCCGGCATAGTAGACGTCCTTCAGCGCCGAGCAGCCGTAGAACGCCTGCGTGCCGATGCTCGTTACGCTTGCGGGGATCGTAACCTCGGTAAGCGATTCATCGTATTGATGCGTATAGTCTTTGATTTCTTCCACGCCGTTCGGAATCTCAATCGACGTCAGCGAGGTGCAATTATAGAATGCCTGCTGACCAATCGTCGTAACCTTTGCGGGAATCTCGATCGCCGCCAGCGACGTGCAGTTGCGGAATGCCGCCGCGCCGATGCTCGTCAGATCGGCAGGAAGCTCGACGCCCGTCAGCGAGGAGCAGTTATAGAATGCCGCATCGCCGAGCACCGTCACGCTCGCGGGGATCGTCACGTCCGTCAGGTTTGCGCAGTCAAAGAACGCGCGGTTGCCGATCGCGGTAATGCCGTCCGCAACCACGACCATCGTGATTTTGTCGACATAGCCGTACCACGGCACATCGGTCTTTGCGGAATAATCCGCCATCGCACCCGTGCCGGCAATTGTCAGCGTGCCGGTCTGCGTATTCACCGTCCACGTTGCATCGTCGCCGCATTTGCCGGTGAAGATGATCGGATCCAGGGTTTCCGTTCTCGTCTCGCCGCAGACCGTGCAGGTATAGGTTTTTTCGCCCGCCGCGATACCCGGCTCGACGGTAACTACGCCTTCGTTCCAGCTGTGCTCGCCTGCCGGCTTGGTCACCGCGCCGCAGACCGTGCAGTAGGTCGCCTTGGAGCAATCGGTGTTGCCGTCCGGCGTATGCGCAACGTTCAGATGGCTGCCCACATCGACGATGGTATCCGTCACGTTGCAGCCGTCGCGGTCGCACGTCGCGGTCTTTGTGCCGTCGTCCTTGCAGGTCGCATTGCCGTCGGGGACGTAGTTCGTAAAGAGGTGACCAAGCGCCTCGACAAAGTCGTCGTCTTTGGTGTGGCTACCGTCACGCGAGCAGACATAGCTCGTATAACCCGGCGTGGTGCAGGTCGCCGCAGTCGTGCCGGTCGGCGTCCAAAGATGTCCGAGCGCATCAACGTCTCTCGTTTCCGTCGTGCCGCAGACCGTGCAGGTAAAGAGCGCGGAGCCCTTTGCTTCACAGGTCGGGGCCGTGATCTCTTCGCCGCTGTTCCAGCTGTGTTCGCCTGCCGCGCGGAGAAGCGCACCGCAGACCGTGCAGTACGAAGCCGTCGCGCAATCGGTCACGCCGTCCGGCGTATGCGGAACGCTCAGGTGGCTACCTACGATCGGTCGCGTGTCGGTTTCGTCACAATAATCACACGTCGCCGTTTCCGTGCCGTCGGTCTTGCAGGTCGCGTTGCCGGCGGAAGGATAAGTAACATCCTCGATGCGCTCGCTGGTGGAAACTTTTTCCACCTTGACGTTGCTGACCGTAACGGTCGTATTCAGCGGCGCTTTGCCGAGATCGAGGCGAATGCTGTTAAGCAGACCGCTCGCTTCGGGCGTGACCGTATGCTCAATCGTAACGATTGCGTCCTTGTCCACGTGTTTGCCGTATTCGGCGCCGAAGCCTTTTTCGCCCGCGCCCCAGTCTTCGTCCTTGTTATAGACAACTTCGAAGTCCATATCGGCATCCGCGCGGATGTCAACGCTGATACGGGATTCCCCACCCGCTTCCAACGTGGCAACGTGACCGATAACCAGTCCGCGCTCCCAGGATCCGTTTTCTTTCGTTTCGCTGGTGCAGGTATAGGCGGCAACGCTGCCGCTGCCGGTGAGTTCGCCCTTATCGTCTCTTTTGTAGAAGCTGCCGGACGTAAACTCGCCGTCGGCAACGTAGTTCGTGAAGCTGTGATCGTGCGGGGGGGCATACGTCACCGATGGAATCTCTTCGCCGGTATAGTTATAACTTCCAAGACCCGCGCTTCCTGCCGAAAGACTGCTGAACGTGAAGGTCATGCTCTTCGGGTCGCTGATGGTGAAGTTCACGACGGCAAGCGTCGCATCTGCAGCAAAGGAGATATTCTCTTCGCCCGCAAACGCAACGCCAACTTCGCCTGCAGCGGCAATGTTAATCGTCGATGAAAGATTCAATGTCGATTCCGGATCCTCGGGATCCGGAGCATTATAGAAACCGGTAGCTTTATTGATTTGGTTTTTCGTGGACTTCAGCGTTACTGCATCCGTTGGATACGTAAGCGTAAAGTCCAACGCTGACAGTGCCGTTGCCTCTGCCGTTTTCAGCGTCACGGTGATCACATCATCATTCACGCTCGTTTCCAGCGCAAGCTCCGGTGCGTTTTCCCACGCCGCCGAAGCAATCGGCGCGATGGAGAACAGCAATGCCAGCGCAAGCGCTGTTGCAAGGATTCTCTTCAGTTTCATTTTCCTGCTCCTCCTTAGTTTCCAATGTCGTACGTACCGACCAAATATTGCAAAATCAAACTTGCGTCATAGGAGTTGACGCCGTTTTCGCAATCAACATCCGCAGCCAAGGCGCCGTTCCCTATAAACTCATATGTGCCAACCAAGTGTTGTAAAATCAAACTTGCATCATAGGAGTTGATGCCGTTTTCACCATCAATATCGCCGAGCGTGTAGGCAGGTTGCGGCGAATAGTACTTCACCGGCACGCCGATCGTTTCAAAGCCGGGCGCGTTCGACGTGAGAAACAGCGTCATATCCTCGGTACCGTTCAGCAACGGATAGACGGTAAACGCCGCCGTATTGTCCACCGCGGTCTTTTGATCAATATAGAGGATCTCACTTGCCGCCGTCGGCAGGTCGCTGCCGCTGACGAGCATCACAAGATATTCATATCCGTTCTGCGCCGCCGCGTAAGAAACTGTCATGCGGTCCGATCCTGCATAGAAGCCATCCAGCTCCGACGCCTCCCGGTATTCGCCGTTCGGCGTGACCGTCAGGTTTTCCGCCGTGCCGATGCCATAGAAGCCGGAATCCGCTTCCTCTGCCGAAGCAGTCAGGCAAAGCGCCGCCACCATCATACAGGCAAGCAGGATTGCCGTCAGTCGTCTTTTCATCTTGTGCCCTCCTTATTTTGATAACCCACGAGGATCTTGGCGATTTGCGCACGCGTCGCCGTTCCCTGCGGAGAAAGTGTTTTCGTACCTGTGCCGGAAATGATTCCGTTGTAGTAGCCCCAGTAGAGCGCCGGCTTTGCCCATGCGGAAATCGCGCCGCTGTCGGTGAAGCCGTCATCGTAGATTTTCGTCATCAGCGTTTCCATGCCGCTCTTCGCGCCGGCAAGACGGAAGAGGATCGTCATCGCCGCTTCGCGCGTCAGCTTGCCGCGCGGCGAAAACGCCGTTTGCGAAACGCCCTGCACAATGCCGTTTTCCTGTGCCCACGCGATCGCGTCGCGGAACTCCGCGCTCTCGCCGGCTACGTCGGCAAAGGGCGCCGCCGCCTTGGGCGCAGGCTTGTCCGCCATGCGCCACAGCACTGTGACGAACTGCGCGCGCGTGATCGGATCGTTCGGGTGGAACGTGCCGTCGGCGTTGCCCTTGAACAGGCCGCGCGACACCGCTTTCATGACCCACTCCCGATACCAATCGCTCGCCGCTACGTCTGAAAACGTGATGGAAAGCAGCGTTTCCGGCGGCGCAGATCCCGTCTGCGTCTGTCCTGACGAGGTCTGCTTCTGCGGCAGCGTCACCGTGCAGGTGATCGCCTTGCCGCCCTTGCCCGCCAAAAGCAGGTCGTCCAACGTGAAGTCCCACGCCGTCACGTCTTTTTTTGCCGTGAACGTGAATTCGGCAAGTACGCCGTCCTTCGTCAGCGCCGTACCGGACGCTGCGCCGACGATCGCGCCTTTTGCATGGTTTGGATTGGTTGCGCCGGCCGCGCCGAGAAGCGCGTCGCCGAGATCAACTTCGTTGCAGGTCATCGCTGTCTTGTCGTAGCAGAGAATAAACTGTGCGCTGTAAAGCCCGGGGTTGCCATCAAGGGACACCGTCGCCGAGAACGTTTCACCGGCTTTCGGGTACGCCGCAGGCACTTCGACCGTCACACGCGCATCCGCTGCGGCAACAAACGGCACGCAGAGCGTCAGCAGCAGCGCCAATACCAGAAGCGCACCGAGATTTCGTTTCATATTTCCCCCTTCTTTCGCATGGGGATATCATCCCTTATTTTACTTATTCAGTATACCGTATCCACATTTGAAAGTCAAATACATTTTCTTCTAAAAAAGCATAAAAACAGCACCGCTTTGGGTGATCAAAACGGTGCTGTTTTGTGCTAAAAATCAAACCTCGATCAGTTCGTATTCGTCCGAGCCGAAGCCGAGCGCGGCGGCCGCCTCGATGGTGTGCGCGCCGTGGCGCGATTCCACGCGCTCCAAGAAATGCGCCTGACCGGGATCGTCCTTTGCCGCATAGATCAGATCCAAGCAGGCACGGTCGATCGCCACGGGATCGAGCGACGCCAAAATGCCGATATCCTTCATGCAGGGATCTTCCGCAACGGCGCAGCAGTCGCAGTCCACAGACAGGTTTTTCATGACGTTGATAAAGACCGTCTGCCCCTTGAAGAACTGCACCACGCTTTCCGCCGCATCCGCCATTGCCTCGCAAAACGCGTCCTGCGGCGCCGTTCTGCCCCAGACGATCCGCTGATTATCCGTCTTGCCGGCGGAGTGGATCAGCGCCTTACCGCGAGACGATGCACAGCCGATGGAAAGCTGCTTGAGTGCGCCGCCGAAGCCGCCCATGGGGTGACCCTTGAAGTGCGAAAGCACGATCAGACTGTCGTAGTTTTTCATATTCTTGCCGACTTGGTTTTTCTTCAGCTGTTTGCCGTTCGGAATATCCAGCACCAGATCCGGCTCCTCCGCGTCCATCAGATCCACGGTGAAGGCGTCCGACCAGCCGTGCTCCTTGAGTAGTTTCAGGTGCTTTTTCGTCGTGTTGCGCTTGCCGGGGTACGCGGTGTTGCATTCGACGACCGTGCCGCCGACGCGCTCAATGATCGGCCGCCAAAAATCCGGGCGCATATAATTCTGATTGCCCGCTTCGCCGGAATGGAGTTTGACCGCGACCTTGCCGCCGAGATTCAGTCCGCACTGCTCATACATTTTCACGACCTGCTCCGGTGTGATCGTGCGGGAAAAATAGACTTTCGATTTCATTTCCTACCTCCAAATGTTGTTTCCGCTGATCGTTTCCGTTGTTTTTCTCTATTGTACGCCATCTTTACTCAAAAAAGCAAGCAAAAAGAAGCGGAAAACGGAAATTTCCCACTTTTTTACAAAAAACACTTGCGACTTTCGGAAAAATCGGGTATAATAGAGCGCGGCAAAAAAGAAATCTTTTTGCGCCCACACGATGTGGGCAGAAATTAAAGGAGGAAATCTCAATGTCTGTCAAAGTTGCTATCAATGGTTTTGGCCGTATCGGCCGTCTGGCGTTCCGTCAGATGTTCGGCGCTGAGGGCTACGAAATCGTCGCCATCAACGACCTGACCTCCGCCAAGATGCTCGCCCATCTGCTGAAGTACGACTCCACGCAGGGCAACTACGCCCGTGAGCATGAAGTCACCTTCCACGAGGGCGAAGGCGAAGACAACTACATCGTTGTCGACGGCAAGAAGATCGTTATCTACGCGATCAAGGACGCCAACGAGTGCCCGTGGGGCAAGCTGAAGGTCGACGTCGTGCTGGAATGCACCGGCTTCTATTGCAGCAAGGAAAAATCCCAGGCGCACATCAACGCCGGCGCCCGCAAGGTCGTCATCTCCGCTCCGGCGGGCAAGGATCTTCCCACCATCGTTTATAACGTCAACCACGAAACGCTG
>JAFSXE010000062.1 GCA_017444195.1 Oscillospiraceae bacterium | reverse complement strand
GGCATTTTAGCGGCTTCGCCGGTCCCTCATCCGGTTCGGCGTTGCCGAACCACCTTCCCCCTGAGAGGGGGAAGGCATGCGAGGGAGCGGGCGGCAGATTGCCGCCCCTACGGGGAGGTAATTTCGGTGCGTTCGTAAAAACCTCCCTTTACACAAGGGAGCCTTTGGACGGCAGGGGGATGGCAAACGGATTATTGTTCTTGCAATTTGCGGCAGGGTGCGGTATGATAAATGGAAAGAAAATGCGAGGTACGGCGGGCGGAAAACAACCGAGCGCAACCCAACAAAGTGGTTGCGCGAGGAGAAGAGCGCGGTTTGCTCCGACGATGCCGCCCCTACGGAGAAGGCGACGAGGGTGCGGCGGAAGACGGTAGCTTACAACCCCTCCAGCTCGGCAAGCCGAGCCACCTCCCCTTACACAGGGGAGGCAACGGGCGATTGATAATCGCCCCTACGACCTTACACAGGGGAGCCGGGCGGGCGATTGATAATCGCCCCTACGGGTGCGGTGCGCAGCCATATAAAGGAGAATTCGTTATGCAGCTATTTCGTGATTTGGGCATTGATCTCGGCACGGCGAACGTGATGATCTTCGCGGACGGCGAGGGCATCGTTCTGCGTGAGCCGGCGGTCGTTGCCGTCAACAAAAACGACGGTCAGGTGCTTTGCGTTGGCACGCAGGCGCGGAACATGATGGGCCGCACGCCCGGCAACGTCGAGGCGGTGCGCCCGATGCAGGGCGGCGCCGTGACCGACTACGACATGACCGAACGGCTGCTTGCCGGACTCATTCGCAAGGTCGTCGGCTACACGCTTGTCAAGCCGCGTGCGGTCATCTCCGTGCCGACCGGCATCACCGAGGTCGAGGAACGCGCCGTGATCCAAGCCGCGCTGGAAGCCGGCGCGCGGCGTGCGTACCTGATCGAGCGACCGCTGGCGGCGGCGCTCGGCGCACAGCTGGACGTGACTGCCGTTTCCGGCAAGATGGTCATCGACTTCGGCGGCGGCATCACCGACTGCGCCGTGGTCGCCTCCGGCGGCGTGGCGTCGTCGCGGACGATCCGCGTCGGCGGCGACACGTTCGACGAGGCGATCGTCGCCTACGTCCGCAAGCACTACGAAATTCTTATATCGAGCGCGACGGCGGAGGAGATCAAAATCGGCATCGGCGGCGTGATGGAGCGTCCCGTGGAACTGTCGATGCCCTGCAAGGGGCGCGATCTCAAGACGGGACTGCCGCGTGAGGTCACGCTGACGTCGACCGAACTTTACGGAATTTTCCGCCGCGGTGCAAATCAGATCGTCGAAGAAATTCTCGCGGTGCTGGAGCAGACGGCGCCCGATCTCGTTGCCGATCTGGCGACGAGCGGCATCGTACTGACCGGCGGCGGCTGCCAGCTTTGGGGTATGGCGGAGCTGATTCATCAGCGCACCGAACTGCCCTGCCGCATCGCCGACGATCCCGATTCCTGCGCCGTGCTCGGCTGCGGCCGCGCCCTGCGCTGGCTCGATTCGATGAAGGAAGGTCCGCTCAACCTTTCAAGGCGGAAAATTATGCAGGAAATTTGATTTTTATTCTTGACAAACGGGTCGAAAAACAGTACTATTTCCTTAATCTATTTTTATAGAGGGGAGAAAAACAATGGACAACAAAATGGAAAAACGCTACGGTCTGCCGACCGCCATCGCCATGGTTATCGGCATCGTCATCGGCTCCGGCGTCTTCATCAAGGGCGGCAAGGTGCTGAACCTGACCGGCGGCAATCTGCTTCAGGGCGTTGCGGTCGTCGGTATCGTGGGTCTCATCTGCATCATCTGCTCGCTGGTGTTTGCCACGCTCGGTCAGCGGTATGAGAAGGTCAACGGCGTGGTGGACTACGCGGAAATGGCGCTCGGTCCCAACTACGCGTACTACGTCGGCTGGTTTATGAACTCGATCTACGTGCCGGCGCTCGTTTCGATGCTCGCGTTCTTCTCCGCGATGATGTTCCTGCAGCTGTTCGGCATCAAGGCCGTGGATTTTGAGCACGGTCAGATCAACCCCACCGCCATCGGCGTGGGCGCCGGCTTCATGATGATCGGCTACGGCATCAACGCCCTCAGCCCGAAGCTCGCCGGCAAGATGCAGGTCAGCATGACCGTCATCAAACTCATTCCGCTGCTCGTGATGGGCATCGTCGGCACGATCGCCGGCTTTGTCAACGGCACGACTATGGAAGTTTTGAACTTCGTCAACACCGCCGACTACACCGCGGTGGACGGCGCCGGCTTCTTCCGCGCGATCGTCGGTTTCGCGTTCGCGTATGAAGGATGGATCTTGGCGACCTCGATCAACGCCGAACTGAAGAACGCAAAGCGCAATCTGCCGCTTGCGCTCGTGATCGGCTCGCTCGTGACGATCGTGATCTACGCGCTGTACATCTGGGCGATGAGCTCGCTCGGCGACGTGCAGGCGATTCGCTCCACGTGGCCGTTCGGCGAGACGCTGCCCGGTATGGCGTTTGCGAATCTGTTCGGCAAGACGGTCGGCGTGCTGGTGTACGTGTTTATCACGATCTCCTGCCTCGGCACGATGAACGGTCTGATCATGTCCTCCTGCCGCGGTCTGTACGCGCTTTCCGCGCGTGGCATGGGTCCGAAGCCGGAGTTCTTCGGCGACGTTGACAAGCAGAACAACTTCTGCATGAAGTCCGCGCTTGTCGGCATGATGCTCGGCGGCTTCTGGTATGCGTGGACCGTCATGGTGTGGATGGGCGGCCCGGAAATGTTCGGCGCCGTGCACGGCATCGAATGGATCGCGTGGGAGCCGGACGAGATCGGCATCATCTGCCTGTACATCATGTACATCCCGATGATGATCGGTCTGATGATCAAGGCGAAGGATCTCGGTTTTGTGCGTCGTTTCGTGCTGCCGATCCTCGGTCTGGGCTGCTGCTTCCTGTTCGCGTATGCCATTTGGATGGGCTACGGCTGGAAGAAGTGCCTCGGCTTCCTGGTGTTCTTCCTGGTTGTCGAGTTCATCGGCTACCGGTTCAAGGGCAAGGCAAAAGTCGAAGCGTAAAGAAAAAAGAAAACCGCAGTGGGAAACCACTGCGGATTTTTTGTTTGTATACGCCTTCCCCCCCTGAGAGGGGGAAGGCGACGGGGGAAGATACTTCAAAATCTCTTCGCAGACGCCGCGGAAATTGTGATTGACATCCTCGTTGGAAAATCGCAGGACGGTTAAGCCACGGTCGGCAAAAAATGCGTCACGCGTTTTGTCGGCTTGCAGACCTTCTGTCTCGTAGTGCTGCGAGCCATCAAGTTCGATAACGATTTTTGCGCTGGCGCAATAAAAATCCGCGATATACGGTCCGATCACACGCTGACGGTTGACGTTGACCGGCAGCGTTTTCAAAAACTCATACCACAGGCGACGTTCCTGTTCCGTCATTTCTCGGCGGAGTTTCTGCGCGAACGGTGTGAGGTTTTGATCGTATTTGCGATCCATGGCGACCTCCGTTTTTGTTTTCATATGACGGATTATGGTGTGCGGCTGCGCAGCACGGTATGTCCCTCATCTCGTCAGCGCAAACCGCGCTCCGCTCCATCGCCGCTTTGCGCCGATATCCGCCCGCTTGGTTGCGCTTCCTCTCCGAATCGCAACCGCTGGCGCTGGGTTGCAATTAGGTTTTTAAGAGCGCAAAACCACCTTCCCCCTGGGAGGGGGAAGGCATGGGTGCGGCGTTTTTCGTTGCCTTCCCCCTACGGGGGGAAGGTGGCGAGGCGGTATGCCGAGCCGGATGAGGGGCATCTGTGCGCTATGCGCACACCGCCGCTTTCTTATTTCGTATGGACGTCGAGTTGGGGGTAGGGGATGGTGATCTTCGCCGCGGCGAGCTGCTCCTGCAAAATCGTATGCGCCTTGCGCCAAATTTCCCATTTCTTCGTCAGGTCGATTTGCAGATGGATGCGGTACGTGATCGACGAATCGTTAAACGACTGCGTGCCCTTATACTGCGCCTTCTTCACGCCGTCGATCGCCGCCATTTCCGCGGCGGCATCCGTCAGCACCGCGTGGATCTTCGTGAAGTCCTCGTCGTAACTCAGCGGCACGTTCACCAACAGCAGGTCCGAACGCTTGCGGATCTCCGTGATATTGCGGTTGCAGACCGTCAGAATATCGCCGTAATCGAGGTCGCGCAGTTTCGTCGAGCGCAGGTTATACGACACGACTTCACCCTCGACGCCGTTATACACCACGACGTCGCCCGGCACGAAGAACTTATCCGTGACGATGCGGATGCCCATCAGAATATCGCGCAGCATATCCTGCAGCGCAAGACCGACGATCGCCGAAACGATGCCCAGTCCGGTCAGCATCGCGCCGACGTTGATGCCGTTCATTTGCAGCAGCACCAGCACCACCACGATGATGAACACGGCGCGGATCACGTCGTAGGCGGTCGTTGCCACCGCCGGCACCTTGCCGCCGCCGCGCTTTTTCGCCGTGTTCATGAACATCCTGCCGAACAGCCGCCAGACTGCGACGACGGCGATCAGAAACGCCGCGCTGACGATCAGGTGCGTCAGGTCGATGCTCTCCAAAAAGGTCTGCCAAATCTTCTCCATAGCGATGCTCCTTTGGTTTTTTCCTCATTATAACAGGGTTTGCCGTTTTTGGCTACCCCATAGGCAGGGCAAAGCAAGAATAATACAGCCGTAAAGCGGATCTTTCCGCGCAAAACTTCGTTATCAAAACAGGCAATCCGTCAGGATTGCCTGTTTTTCTGCCTTGCCTTGCGCGGAAATCTTTCGCTTTACGGTGCTTCGCAGTTTTGAGCCGGCAAGGATTTCTTTCACAAAAGCGCGATTCAAAACCTGCATCCTTCCTGCTTTGCCCTGCCTGTCTTTTTTTGTTGCTTGGTGGGGGAAGGTGTCGAACGGTGTCGCAAAGTGTCGAACAAATGTTCGAATAAGTCCGAATTATGGGACGGCACTTATGGTAGGATTGTGTCGAAGAAAGGAGTGAGGGAGATGGAGCATATCGGAGATCATCCGGCGATTCGCTGCGCGATGGACACCGGCTTTGCGCCGTGGGAACTGCCGCATCACGTCGGACGGTGCGCCGGCTGCGGCGAGGTCATTTGCGAGGGCGAGTCGGCGTTTTGCGCCGACGACGGCAAGCTCGTGCATGGAGAGTGCTTTTTGGAGTACGTGCTGGACCGTTACGGCGTGGAAGCGATCGGCGACGCGCTCGGCTATGAGCGCGTCGAGTGAAGATGAGGAAGCATTGCGGTGTGCGCGGTGCAAAAAAGGCCCCCTTGTGTAAAGGGGGCTGTCGAGGCGAAGCCGAGACTGAGGGATTGTACGGTGGGACGAGGTACGGTGCAGGACGGAGGCGTACAACCCCTCCGTCACCTGCGGTGACACCGTCTCGCTGCGGCTCGGTCACGCGGCGGCTCTGGCTTGCCACCGGCAAGCCATTCACTCCCGCCGCGCCGCTTCGCTACCTTACACAGGGGAGGCTTTGGGTGCGGCAGGGGGCGACGTCTGCGACGACGAGGAAAGGAGAAAGAACATGGCGAAGGACAAACTGATTTCGGCGGCAAATGACGCGTGCGGCGTATTGGCGCAGATCGCGCACGACGACAGCGTCAAAAGCGGCGACCGGATCCGCGCCGCGGAAATACTGATCGAGCGCGGCTACGGCAAAAACGACGGCACGGCGCAGGTGGTTTTTGTCGGCGAGGAGAAAATATGAACGACTACTGGCACCGGCGGTGGTGCTGCCCGTACTATGTGCGCAGCCGTCGGCATGAGGTGCAATGCGAGTACGGCAATCGGCTGCGGCTGCCGGACGACCGCGCGGCGATGCGGTATTTTGCCGAGTTCTGCGCGAACTTGTCCGGCTGGCGGCGGTGCTCGGTGGCGTGCGCGCTGGAGCAGCACTACGAGGGGAAATAAATGCGGTGCGGCGGAGCATAAATGCGCTCCCTACGGCGGTGGACGAGAGTGCGTTCGTAGGGGCGGCTATCAGCCGCCCGTTCGACACGGTGCAAGGTCGGATTGTGGCTTACGCCACGCCCCTCATCCGGCGCTACGCGCCACCTTCCCCCCGGTGGGGGGAAGGCGACGAGGGGAAGAGGAAAGAAGGTGAAAGAATGATTCCGTGGATTCAGGTTTATTCCAACGTGGGCAGCCATCCGAAGACGGCACGTCTGGCGGAACTGTTGGAGATCAAAAGCGGCTGCGTCAATCCGTCTGTCGTGGCGGTCGGCATTTTGGTTTCGCTCTGGTCGTGGGCGGTCCAGAACGCCTACGACGGCGATCTTTCGCAGATGTCCGACAGGGCAATCGCCGACGTCTGCCGCTGGAAGAAGTCGCCGTTGCTGCTGACCGACGCGCTTGCTGCCGCAGGGTTTCTCGATCCCGACAGGCATCTGCATGACTGGGCGGAATACGCCGTGCTCTTTATGGAGGCGAAGGAGCGCGAAAACGAAAAGACCAAGGAACGGATGCGGCGGTACCGCGAAAGAAAAAAAGAAAAGCGTAACGTTACCGTAACGTTACGCGATAGTTACGCGCCTACCATACCGGACCATACCAAACCGAACCTCTTTTATGATGACAATGGTGATACTCGCGCGTGCGAGGGAGAGAACGAAATGTCGGAAAATGGTAATTTCGGTGCGGAGCAAAAAAAGGCCCCCTTGTGTAAAGGGGGCTGTCGAGGCGAAGCCGAGACTGAGGGATTGTACGGTGGGACGCGGTACGGTGCAGGACGGAGGCGTACAACCCCGCCGGCGCCGCTTGCCGCGCCAACTCCCCTTACACAGGGGAGGCAGGAGTGTGACAATGCCGTTTCGGCGGCGATTCGGCGGCATTGGGGCAGAGAGCCGGATGAGCGCGATCTTACGCGAGGTCGGCGCGAGTTCTTCTATTTCGGCGAGGACGGCAAGATGCGCGTTTACGACGCGGCGCTGGTGGATTACGTGTTCGACGTGAGCGAACGCGCCGGAGAGAAGGCGCAGAACTGGCGGTTTATCGAGGGCGTGATGCGGAAGATCAGGCAGCGGCGGATCATGACCGTGGAGGACGCGCTCGACTACGACGAGGAACGAGGTTGAGAGTGCGTTTGTAGGGGCGCTTAGTATGCGCCCGTTCGAGACGGTACAAGGTCGGGACAAGCGGGCGATTGATAATCGCCCCTACGACAACCCCTCCGTCAGCCTGCGGCTGACACCGTCTCGCTGCGGCTCGGTCACGCGGCGGCTCTGGCTTGCCACCGGCAAGCCATTCACTACCGCCGCGCCGCTTCGCTACCTTACCCAGGGGAGGCATGGGACGGTGCGGCGCTGCGGCGCACGACGGGCGGCAGATTGCCGCCCCTACGGAGAAGACGTCGAGGGTGCGGATGTGGACGGCGGGCGAGTGATAATCGCCCCTACTATCTTTCGGCACCTTCCCCCCCCGGTGGGGGGGGAAGGCGACGAGGGGGCGGTTGTAGGGACGGGATTTATCCCTTCCGCGAAGGAACGCATAAATGCGTTCCCTACGGTGCAAGACGAAGGTGCGGAGGAACGGAGGTGAAACAATGCAACAAATCAAAATCAATTTACCCGACGTGGTGGGCAAGGGGTACGGCGAATACTGGCGGTTTCGCGGCCGCTATCGCGTCTGCAAAGGCGGCCGTGCGTCGAAAAAATCCAAGACGACGGCGCTCAATTTTATCGTGCGGCTGATGAAGATGCCGCAGAGCAATCTTTTGGTGGTGCGTGCGACGCTGAACACGCTGCGCGACTCCTGCTGGGCGGATCTCAGGTGGGCGGCGATGCGGCTCGGCGTGGCGCACCTGTGGCGATTCACGCAAAGTCCGCTCGGCGCGACGTTCCTGCCGACCGGGCAGCAGATCGTCTTTCGCGGGCTGGACGATCCGCAGAAGCTCGCGTCGATCGCGTGCCCGGTGGGGCATCTGTGCTTCTGCTGGGTGGAGGAGGCGTTCGAGATCAAAAACGAGGACGATTTCGACATGATCGACGACTGCATCCGCGGCGAACTGCCCGACGGCTATTTCAAGCAGATCACGCTGACGTTCAACCCGTGGAGCGCCGATTCGTGGCTCAAGCGGCGGTTTTTCGACGTCGATTCGCCTGACGTTTTGGCGATCACGACGACGTACCGCGAAAACGAATGGCTCGACGCGGCGGACTTGCGCCGCTTCGACGAGATGCGCGAGCGCAACCCGGCGCGGTATCGCGTCGCCGGCTTGGGCGAGTGGGGCATCGACGGCGAGCAGGTATTCGAGGAGTGGCGCGACGAGCCGCGCCACTACCGCGACCGCGTGGGAACGCACGTGATCGAGCCGTTTCCCATTCCGAGGGAGTGGCGCATTTATCGCGGCTTCGATTTCGGCTATGCGCGTCCGTTTGCGGTGGGGTGGTTTGCCGTGGACGGCGACGGGCGGCTGTATCATTTCGCGGAGCTGTACGGCTGCACGAGCGTGCCGAACGAGGGCGTGAAGTGGTCGCCGGACAGGATCTTCGACGAGGTGCGGCGGATAGAAACCGAGCATCCCGATCTTCAGGGACGCGAGATTTTCGGCGTTGCCGACCCGTCGATCTGGGACGCGAGCCGAGGCGAGAGCGTCGCCGAGATGGCGGCGAAGCGCGGCGTCTATTTCGAGCGCGGCGACAACTGCCGTATCCCCGGCTGGATGCAGGTGCATCGGCGGCTGCAATTCGATGAAAACGGCGTGCCGATGCTGTACGTGTTTTCGACGTGTCGGCAGTTTCGGCGGACGATGCCGCTTTTGCGGTTTGACCGCGTGCGGCCCGAGGACGTGGACACCGACGGCGAAGATCACATTGCCGACATGCTGCGGTACGTGTGCATGGCGCGTCCGATGGCGGCGAAGGTCGAAAAGCGGCGGAGCGTGTTTTACGATCCGCTGGCATTGTAGGGGCGCATAGCATGCGCCCGCCGACACGGTACAAGGTCGGGAGAAGCGGGCGATTGATAATCGCCCCTACGGGACGCACGACCGACCTTGGCGTAGGGGCGGCTATCAGCCGCCCGAGCGACACGGTGCAAGGTGGGCATTGTGGCTTGCGCCACGTCCCTCATCCGGCGCTACGCGCCACCTTCCCCCCGAAGGGGGAAGGCACGGGCGGCCAATGGCCGCTCCTACGGGACGGTGATTTCGGTGCGTCTGTAGGGGCGCATAGTATGCGCCCGTCCGAGACGGTACAAGGTCGGGAGAAGCGGGCGATTGATAATCGCCCCTACGACAAGCGCGACGAGG
>JAFSXE010000061.1 GCA_017444195.1 Oscillospiraceae bacterium | reverse complement strand
CGGATTGCCTCATTTTTTAATGCAGTACGGGCGGAAAAGAGCGGTTCAAAACCTACTCCCTCCCTATGAGAGAGCGCCCAAAAACAGACGGTAAAAATTTACCGTCTGTTTCCGATTTGTATTCTTTATTCCGTGATTCGCCCATGCATAGCGTTGACGCGTTCGGAAAACTCTTCCGCCGCATTCTGCCCCATTTTTTTCTGGCGGTTGTTCATTGCGGCAACCTCAAAGATAACCGCAAGATTTCTGCCCGGCTTGACGGGGATCGTCACGAACGGCACCTGCACGTCCAAAATGTCGATGCGGTTATCCTCCAAGCCGAGGCGGTCATAAGCGTACCCTTCCTGCCACGGCACAATGTTGACGACCAGATCGATTGCCGTTGCATCCTTGACCGCACCGTAGCCGAACAGTTTGGCGATGTTGATCACGCCAATGCCTCGCAGTTCAATATAGTGCTGCAAAACCTCAGGCGCGGAGCCGATCAGTTCCGTTGCCGAAATGCGCTTGATCTCCACCGCATCGTCCGCAATCAAGCGGTGTCCGCGCTTGACCAGTTCGATCGCCGCCTCGCTTTTGCCGATGCTGCTTTCGCCCGTGATCAGTATGCCCTCGCCGTAGACCTCAACCAGCACGCCGTGACGCGTAATGCGCGGCGCAAGGTAGCCCTTAAGCGAAGTGATCAAACTCGAAACGAGGTAGGACGTTGAATCAAAACTGCGAAGCACCGTCACGTCGTACTTTTCCGCCATTGCAAGGCACTCCGGCGTCGGCTCATAGCCGCGTGCAAAGATCAGCGCCGGAATGCGATACGAGAGCAGCCGGTCGAACATGATCAGTTGATCTTCCGTGCCGAGTTTTTGCAGATAGGCGTTTTCCACCGTACCGAGCACGTAGACGCGCGACGGCTCATAGTGATCGAAAAAGCCTGCCATCTGCAGACCGGGGCGGCTCACCTCGGCAACGGTGATCTGTATTTTTTCATAGTCAGAAGCGCGGAAAACGACGCTCAGCGAAAACTCTTCCACAAGTTTCGTCAGCGCCACGGTATAGACAGGCGACACGGTCGTTTCCTCCGTTCTCGGTTTTTTCCATTATACAAAGATTTGGCGCGTCACGCAAGTATTTGAAAAAAATAAAAAAATATACTTGCATTTTTGCAAACAGTCTGCTACAATACACTGCGGTGTCATTCGACATCAATGATTTCGCGAGGCAAGGAGGTGCAGCAAATGGCAAAATGTGATATCTGCGGCAAGGGCGTTGTGTTCGGCATTAAGGTTTCCCACTCCCACAGACGTGCCAACCGTACTTGGAAGCCCAACGTCAAGCGCGTGAAAGCGATCGTTGACGGTGCGCCGTGCCATGTGTACGTCTGTACCAGATGCCTTCGCTCCAACAAGGTTGAGCGTGCGATCTGATTGCAGAAATGAAAAGACGAGTCAGAAAACTGACTCGTCTTTTTTATTTTTCCCAGTCGCCATATTCGATTTCGCGGCAACGGTCGCGCTGCATCAGATTTTCCAATGCCACAGTAGGTGCGCGACCTTCATACAGCACAGCGTAAGCCTCCTGCACCAGCGGCATGGAAACCTTTGCTTTTTGCGCCAGTTCGCGCGCAGATTTGGCGGCGTAGTAGCCCTCGACGACCGCGCCGACTTCCTTCATAGCTTCCTCGGGCGTTTTGCCCTGGCCGATCAAAATGCCGGCGCGACGGTTGCGCGAATGCATCGACGTGCAGGTTACGATCAGATCGCCCACGCCGGTCAGCCCCGCAAACGTTTCGCGTCTGCCGCCGAGCGCGATACCGAGCCGCGCCATTTCCGCAAGGCCGCGCGTCATCATCAGCGCCTTGGTATTATCGCCGCAGCCCATGCCGTCAAGCACGCCGGCACAGAGCGCAACCACGTTTTTCAGCGCAGCGCCCAATTCCACACCGACGATATCGCTCGACGTGTAGACGCGGAAGCGCGGACTCATAAACGCGTCCTGCACCAGTTCCGCAAGGTTCGCATCTTCCGCCGCGGCAACGCAGCCGGTCGGAATGCCTCTTCCGACTTCCTCGGCGTGCGACGGGCCGGAAAGTGCGGCAACCGGATGGTGCGTCACCTCGGCGATGATCTGCGTCATTCGCAAATCCGTTCCTGCCTCCACGCCCTTGGTCACAGAGACAATGGGCGTACCTTCCGCAAGATGCGGCACAATGGCTTCCGCCGTTTTGCGAACGGCAAACGACGGCGTTGCCATCACGATAAGATCCGCTGAGGCGAGCGAGGTAAAATCGCTCGTGTATGCGATATTCGGGTGAAGGGAAACGCCTTTGAGCAGCGGATTTTCCCGCGTTTTTTGCAGCATTTCGCTCTCCTGCCGGGTATAGGACCAAAGCGTAACGCTATGTCCGTTTTCGCTGAGCAGATTGGAAAGTGCCGTTCCCCATCCGCCCGAGCCAAGCACGGTAACCTTCACATACTTTTCCCCTTTTTGACTTTTTCACGGAAGCGGAAACGACTCTCCGTGCCGTGGAACAAACGGCGAATATTGCCGTGATGCGCCGCTATGGCAAGTACCGCAATTGCGCAGGAAAAGAACAGCGCATACGGCTGATCGGGAAAAACCACCGCCGTCATGATCGGAAAGCTGATACACGCCAAGATCGAACCGACGGAGATATATCCCGAAAGCACCGCGCCCAGTCCGAATGCGGTAAACGCAACTGCCGCAATACGCCAGTCGAGCAGCCACAGCAGCGTTCCGGCGCAGAGGATACCCTTGCCGCCGCGGAAGCCAAAGGCAAACGGCAGCGCGTGTCCGATGCAGACCCACAATCCTGCCCAATATTTCGCATAGAGTGCGGGAAAGCCGCTCTTTTCAAACAGGAACGTCGCGGCATAGACCGCAAGCACCGTCTTGCCGACGTCGATCAAGATGACGGGAAGCAGGTACTTTGCGCCGTAAACACGATAAAAGTTGGTCAGTCCGGCGTTACCGCTGCCGTTTTTCCGCACGTCCTCGTGAAAAAAGCGGCGCGACACCAAAATGGCGCCGTTACAGCCGCCGAGCAGGTAGGCAATCGCTGCCGAAAGCAGCAGAAGCAGCACTTTCATCGGGATTCATCCTCACCTTTTTGCCGGATCGTTAATTTGATCGGCGTGCCGGTCAAACCGAAAACGCCGCGAATCTGATTTTCCAAATACCGCTGATAGGAAAAATGGAACAGCCGCGCGTCATTACAGAAAACGACGAAATGCGGCGGCTTCACGCCGATCTGCGTCATATAGTAGATTTTCAGCCGTCTGCCCTTATCCGTAGGCGGCTGCACACGCGCCGTCGCGTCGGCAAGAATGCTGTTGAGCGTGCCGGTTGTGATGCGCATTGCCGCCTGGTTTGCAACGGCGTTGATCATCTCAAACAGCGGCTGAACGCGCGCGCCGGTCAGCGCCGAGAGGAACATCACCGGTGCGTAGGTCATATAGGAAAGATCGCGGCGCACGTCCTGCGTCATCTTGTCCATCGTCTTATCGTCTTTTTCCACGGCATCCCATTTGTTCATCACGATAATGGACGCCTTGCCTGCCTCGTGCGCAAGTCCGGCAACTTTGGTATCCTGCTCGGTCACGCCCTCGTTGGCGTCGATCATGATCAGGCACACGTCGGCGCGCTCGATCGCGGCTATGGCGCGCATATCGGAGAAGCGTTCCACGTCGTTATCCACCTTGCTGCGGCGGCGCAGTCCGGCGGTATCGATGAAGCGATACTTGCCGTATTCATTCTCAAAATAGGTGTCGATTGCATCGCGTGTCGTACCGGCAATCGGCGAAACGATCACGCGCTCCTCACCGAGAATGCGGTTGAGCAGGCTGGACTTGCCGGCATTCGGTTTGCCGATAATGGCGACGGAGATGACTTCTCCCTCGTCCTCCTGCTCGTCAGGATCAGGAAAATGCGCCACGCAGAAATCCAAAAGATCGCCCGTGCCATGTCCATGGATTGCGGAAACCTCAATCGGATCGCCGAGTCCCAATCCGTAAAACTCAAAAATATCGGGATTGACCGCGCCGATGCTGTCACACTTGTTGACCGCAAGCACGACCGGTTTTTTCGCGCGTTTGAGCATCGTGGCAACCTCGGCATCCGCCGCGGTCATACCCACCTTGACGTCCACCACCATGATGATGACGTCCGCCATCTCGATCGCCGTCTGCGCCTGGCGGCGCATGAATACAAGAATTTCGTTGTCGGTCGTCGGCTCGATGCCGCCCGTATCCACAAGATCAAACTCCCTGCCGTTCCAATCGCACGAGCCGTAGATTCGGTCGCGCGTTACACCCGGCGTATCCTCCACGATTGCATCGCGGCGGCCGGTGAGTTTATTGAAAAGCATGGATTTTCCGACGTTCGGTCTGCCGACAATGGCAACCAACGGTTTTGCCATACGGCATTCCCCCTTTGCATGCTTTGATTATGGCATAAAATGCCAAGATAGTCAATCGAAAAAGAAAGAAAAAAGAGGACGGATTGTTCCCTTCCTCTTTGTTCTTTCTCACTGCGCTTCGACCGCAATGACTTCGCGGCCGTTGTAGAAGCCGCACGCCTTGCACGCTCTGTGCGGAAGACGCGGCTCGCCGCATTTCGGGCAAGCAACGACGCCCGGAATGGCCAGCTTCCAATGGGAACTGCGACGCTTATCTCTTCTTGCCTTGGACACCTTACACTTCGGTACTGCCATTTTGGTACACCTCCTTGAACAACATGCCGCAAAGGCATCATTTTTCCAATAATTTTTTCAGCACATCAAACCGCGAATCGGTTTCGGGCTTGCACGCGCACGCGCCGAGGTTCAGGTCGGCGCCGCAGCGGAAGCACAATCCTTTGCAGTCCTCACGGCAGAGCAGTTTGCTGTCCATGCCGAGGACAAACGCGGTACGCACGATCTCCTCGAGATCCACCGCATCGCCGCTGACCGTAAACGTCCACAAATCGTCCGGCGCGGCAGAGTCGGCATCCGTTTCCAGCACCGCACTGACGGGGATCGTCAGTTCACGCTCAAAGGGCTTGGCGCACCGGGCGCAAGTGCCGTGGAGCGTGGTGGTCACGGTGGCGGTCAGCGTCAAAACGCCGGCTGTATTTCGAATCTCTCCGACGGTTTGAACGGGACGCGTTGCCGGGTAACTGCCGCCGAACTCCATATCGGAAAAATCCGATTCCATCGTAAACGGCAAAACAGCGCCCGGATGGCCGATCAGCTTGGTTAACTGAAGAAGCATACTCGCACCCCTGTCCATAATCGTGCGGTAGTTATTATATCGGTTTCTGCTCGATCTGTCAAATACTTTTTTCAAATTACCGAAAAAATCATCGAATTTTTTCGGAAGATACGCTTTACATTTTTTCCTGCGGATGATAAAATTGCAATTACTTTATATTCAATGAGAAGGGGGCGGAGATATGAAGACGGTTACCATCGGCAAAAACGACGCCGATCAGCGGCTCGACCGCTTTTTAGCCAAGACCGTTCCTCTGCTGCCCGCCTCACTTGCGCAAAAATACCTCCGTCTGAAACGGATCAAGGTCAACGGCAAAGCCGCGCCGAGAGATTATCGACTGCAAGACGGCGACGTGCTTGATCTTTATCTCAACGACGAGTTTTTT
>JAFSXE010000060.1 GCA_017444195.1 Oscillospiraceae bacterium | reverse complement strand
GCCGCCCAGTGCACCCGCGACGCCAACGGCAAGCTGGTGCCGCCCCCGCTGCGCTTCGACATCCTCGAGGAGGTCGCCAAGCGCCTGCCCGGCTTCCCCATCGTGCTGCACGGCTCCTCCAGCGTTCCGCAGGAATACGTCAAGAGGGTCAACGAGCATGGCGGCAAGATGCCGAATGCCATCGGCGTGCCCGAAGAGCAGCTGCGTGAAGCCGCGAAACTCTCCGTCTGCAAGATCAATATCGACTCCGACCTGCGTCTTGCGATGACCGGCACGATCCGCGCCTTCTTCGAGGAGCATCCGGACAAGTTCGATCCGCGCGAATATCTGAAACCCGCCCGCGCCAACATCAAGGAGCTCGTCCGCCACAAGCTGCGCGACGTCCTCGGCTGCGCCGGAAAGGCCTAATCAACCATAAAAAAAGAACCGCCTGTGGCGGTTCTTTTTTTATGCGATCACATCCAAAAAATCGAGCAGGTCGGAAACGACGAAGTCGCAGCGGTCGTCGGCTTTCTGCCTGTCACCGAACAGGCACGTTGCCACGCCGGCGTTTCTGCCGCCCTGCATATCGGAGGTTAAACTGTCGCCGAGCACGATGGCGCGGCTTCGTTTTTCCTCGCCGATGGCGCGGAACACAAAATCGAAAAATTCGCGCGTCGGCTTCTGCGCGCCCACGTCGTCGGAGACGAACACGCTCGGCAGCAGATGACCTAAGCCGGACGCGGCGATGCGCGGCAGTTGCGTCAAACTCTCGCCGTTCGTCACGGCGTGGATCTCACAGCCGCGTGCAGTCAAGCCCTCCAAGAGTTCCCTTGCATGCGGAATGACGTGGCAGCTTTGTCCGAGCCGCGCCATATAATAGCGGTTGATCGCCGGCACGTCGGGCGCTTCGCCGCGTTCTTCAAAGAAGCGGTAAAAGCGTCCTTCATAGATTACCGCTTTTTCGATCTCGCCGCGCTCATACGCCACCCAAAAGCCATTATTGATAGCGAAGAAGCGTTCGCGGTCGCCGTCGGAAAACGGCAGACCGAAGCGGGCGAACGTCTGCTCCAAGCACTCGCGCGAACTGGCGAGAAAATCGAACAGCGTGCCGTCGATATCCAGCAGAATGACGTCGTAGCGCATCTTAACCCCACAATGCCGAGAGTGTCGGAATGATCTGCTTTTTGCGCGACACGACGCCCGGCAGGAAGCAGGTGTTATCCTTGACCTTGACGTTGAACGCCTGCTGAATAATATCGTTATCGCCGAGGAAGACGAGCTGCGTGCCGACCTTCAGCACGTCGGTCAGCATAAGGACTTGGAATTCCAGTCCTTTCTCTTTGAGATTTTTCTTCATTGCCGCAAGGAATTCCTCTTTGCGCTCAAGCTGCTTTGCCGCATCGACACAGGTGATCTGGCTGATGCCGAAATCGTGCTCGGCAATGTGGAACTCTTTATAGTCCGCAAAAAGCATCTGCTCAACGGGTTTATCCTCGCCGGTGGACGCGGAGAAGATCTCGCGTCCCAGTTCGTCCAGCGACAGTCCGGCAATTCTCGCCATGCGATCCGCCATGCGGCGGTCTTTATCCGTACAGGTCGGCGACTGGAACATGACCGTATCGGCGACGATTGCCGCCGCCATCAGTCCTGCCAGCCGTTCCGACGGCATCAATCCGCGTTCCTGGAACATGCCGGCGATGATCGTATTCGTCGAGCCGACCGGCTCATTGCGCACGGTGATGGGATTTGCGGTTTGAATATCGGCAAGGCGATGGTGATCGATGATCTCCATAATCTCCGCCTGTCCCAGAAACGGTACGGACTGCGCCAGCTCGTTATGATCGACGAGCACGACGCGCTTGCGCTTCGGGCGCAGCAGGTGGAAGCGGCTCAAACAGCCGACGACTTTTTCGTTTTCGTCCACGATCGGATAACTCTTATGGCGGCTCAGCAGCACCTTGTCGCGCACGTCGTCCACGTAGTCGTCGAGATGGAAGTACTCCATATTCACCGAGCGGCAAATATGGGAAATCGGCACGGACTGGTAGATCAGCCGCGCAGCACGGAACGGATCGAACGGGGTGGACACGATGCACGTATCCGTTACGTTTTCAAGGAGCGCTTGATCGACCTCGGACTGGCAGAGAATCAGGCAGCAAACCTTCTCCTCAAGCGCGCGGCGAATCATATCTTCCTGCTTGCCGCAAATGACGATATTATCTCTGCCGTCGAACACCAAATGGTCCCGACTGCGCGGCAGCGCAATCGTCACCTGCCCGGACACGGTATCCGCCGTACAGCCGGGATTGAGGATCTCGCCTTCCAGCACGCTGAGCAGGTTGAAAACCGGCACGTCCTTGATATTCGGTTCGTTGATCGTCTGCATATCGTATTTGGCGATTTCCGAGGCGGAAAGCATGCCGTAGAGCGCGCCCTCGCTATCCACCACGGGGATGCTGGGGATCTGGCGATCAACCTGCAGCGCCTCCCACGCGCGCAGCACCGTCGCCGCGCTCGACAGCGCCGGCGGCGTATCGAAATCGAGGTCGCGCACCTGCGTGCGCACGGTGTGAATCCGCATCGGCGCTTCAAAGCCGAACTTATCGAGCAAATACTGCGTTTCGTCCGTCACGTGACCGAGTCGCGCGGGAACGTATTCGCGGTCGCCGAGCGCCGTCCGCAGCGCGGCGTACGCCATTGCGGCAACAATGGAATCGGTGTCCGGATTGCGATGACCGACAACGTAAATAGGTTCCATGCCATTTCCTCTCTGTCTGTATTTTATGGTCTTATTCTACCACGCACGATCAAAAATGCAATCCTTTTCTTCCGTTTCCGCCGGCGATGCGGAAAGCGCGGAAACCTCATACGCCACACGCATTTCCGCGCTGCCGTCCGGCAGCACCTTGCGATAGTCGCGGCTCTGCATTCTGCCTTTTAGTTCAATCAGCGATCCGGCAGGCAGCGCGCCCAACTCCTGCGCCGTTCTGCCCCACGCGATGCACGGAATGTAGTCCGTGCGGTGATACTGCCGCACGACGCAGAGCATCAGATCGCAGATTTCACGTCCGAGCGGCGTGCGGCGAAGGATCGGCGGTTTGCAGATCGTGCCGATCAGCGCGATCTCGTTTTTCGGCGGCTCGTCCGTGATGGCGATTCGGTCCGCGAATACGGAGAGGATCAGTTTTCTGCCCGTGAGCGCGTGCGAATTGAACGAGCGCACCTGACCCGTGATCTGAATTGCGCCGCCGCCCAGCGGCACGTCCAACACGTCCTCCGCCGCCAGCACGGGCAGAACGTCGCAAGCGCCGGAAAGGCGCGGGATCTCCAGCAAAAAGCGGTCAAACCGCCGACCGTGATTTTCGTGGGAAAACTCGGGTTTTTGTGCGAGATAGCCGCAAAGCGCGGCGGAATTGGTCGTCTTTTCCATCGTACCACCTCATGTTCGTTCTGCACGAGTCTATGCGGTGGCGTGCGTCGAAAAGACGGAAATAGCTCGCCGTGATTTGCGTTTTCAAACTATACCTCTCCGAAAGATACTCCGAGATACCGGCGACGATACCGAGCAGCATTGCCCGTCCCGACCTTGCGCCGTGTCGGGCAGACCGCGAAGCAAAAGCGCGCCGTGGAAATCCACGGCGCGCTTGGTGCTGGTGCTATCAGTCGTCCAACGGTTTTGATACCGCCGCAAATGTGTCATCGACAATTACATAGGGATGTGGATCTGCCAAGATCTCTTCAATATCCGGATGTTCATAGCCAACATCCCCTACATATCGGGCTTTCGTCTTTGCGACCAACTCTTCAACGGCGCTCCGAAAATCGTGAATAAATGCCTGCTCTTCTTCTTTTGTCCAATCATTATCGTTATCCGGATCAAACTCGCCGTTTTTGTCATAATAGCGTCGTTCAAACCGTTTTTGCAGGTCCATAAACTTCGCATCCAGTTCTTCGTCCGAACGCAGTTCTTCCGGCAATCGTGTGCCAATGATTCGATTCTTGTCATACAGCCACACCGGGTAGCATCCAAACTCCAATAAAAGACGTATCTTCTTTGCCATTTTTGATTATCTTCCTTTCTTCGGTCGCGGATTTGCGCCAACAATAAAACCGTTTGACCCAATTGTAATCCCAACTTCATACGTCGTTCCGCGGTAGACAATACGATAAATTGGTCGACCACGATCTTCCCCTTGGTAACCGTTCGTTTCTACGCACTTCGTGTATCTTGATTATACGCGCCGTCAGCGTTATTTACAAGTCAAGCAAAAGCGCCCCGTGGAAACCCACGGCGCGCTTGGAATGTTTAGTTTTGCTCGTACAATCTAATGTTTTTCTTTCAATGTGAATTGTCGCCTTTCAGCGCCGGATGTTGATCGAAATAATCCATCAGAAACTGCACGTCTTTTTTAATTTTCGGTAAATCTTCTTTCGTAAACAATTCATCGTATTTGCCGGTAGCGAAATCGAGAAGCGCGTACCACGCATTATACGCAAGGCTGGTCGGATCGTTATCCGGCAACGCATGATGTTCAATCGACCAAAGCATGCCGGAAATCAGCATCACAAGTTTATCCATGCCTTCCTCGTCAAAGTCTTCCATGAAATAAACCCCAATTGTTGCTATTACCGCACGTTCTGGTTCTATTCCGTGATCGCACATCCTTTCATATCGTTCTTTAAAATACTGCATAGTGCTATCATAAGTTTCTTCATCCGGATAACAACTGATCGGGATTCGTTTAAGCATATTTGTACACCTACTTTCTATTTTTCCATGTTTTCGTTCCGGCATCGCTGTAGACGCTAACCACAACACCGATTGTACCCGCAGGGACTCCCTCTTTATCAACAAGCGTCTTTACACTCGTGTACTCTTTCGTAATCATTATCCCCTCTAACGCATTTTAGCCTCCGCGCGCGCAGAGCGCAAGAACGCTTGCCGGTGTGGTGTATACGCCAATTGTTTCTCCGGTATTGTCATAAAACTCAACTTCAAAGCAAGTACTATCGTACTGCAAAACAATCACGCCATTCGTTCCGGTGGCAAGTCCCTCAAAATCTCGCGTCAGTTGAACAATATCAAGTTCTTTCATAATAACCTCACTTTTGTCGGGATAGACTGTAATGATTCTATACGCCGTCCTTCCATTGTCCTTTTGAATAACCACCACAACATTTGCAGAAACCAACCGATCGTTCTTGCCACGAAGTGTGGTATGAAAGGTAAACTACGTTCCGTATTGCGTCTGTTCAATTTTCGTAGGTATTTTCTCAACAATAGCAGAAGCCACACTCTTATGAAACTCGACTGCATCGTTTTGCGTATACCTCAAAACATCGCGCATAAACTTTGCTTTCGGACCGCCCACCGGATGATCGGGATTCAACAAATATCCAACTGTCTTCTTTTCGCTATATTCTACATCCTCCAATGAGCGAACGATTGCACTGTCAGTATACCCAACCTCGGCGCCGTTTGCAAGTCCGGCAGTGAGACCGTCGGTGATTGTTTGCACCAACGCACCGTCCGGTTGCGCCGTGCCGTCGGGCAGACCGCGAACAAGGTCATCCGTCAGCGTGTCGATCAGTTCCGGCGTGCCGCGTGCTTGGTTGACCGCAGTCTGCTGTCCGCCGAAGTAGCCGGTTTCAAGCAAAAGCGCGCCGTGGATTTCCACGGCGCGCTTAATATGCTTACTGCTTTCCCTTTTCAATATAGAATCCGCAAATTGTTCCGTCTTTTGCCGTATATCCGTGCCATACTGCACCTTGACTGTCTGTGCCTCGCCACTCATGTTCAAGTCTTCCGGTTGCCGAGCGACGTTTCGCATCTTCAGCAGCTTGCCGCGCACGCTCCATATAAGCGTCGCTGCCCTTATGCTCCTCGGAAAGATAGGTTTCTAAATTATCCTCCCACTCTTCGCGCGGAATCGTCGCAAATGCTTTCGACGCCGCTTCGTCGTTTCGCCATTTTACATACTGGCAAGCAAGATCATAACTGTTTTCCTCGGTGATCGGCTCGTTGATAAACTGACAAAACTCCGTATACTCTGCCGGATCGGCGGAGCCAACATCTGCAAAAGTGTACGGGCTCATTCCGCTCAAAAAGATCCCAAGGGTTTCGTCGTGTGTTTCCTGCCATACGGAATCTATTGCAAGAAACGTCATGCAAAATAATTCAAACTTATTCATGGTTTTTCCTCCATTGTTTTGGCTCAATGTTAAACCCTGTTCGGTCATTCCAAGCAAACGGCTTTTGATTTTGACCGGCATCGGAGATAATTCGCGTTTTGTTATAATAGCGTACCCACGTCTGCGTACCATCGGCATTAATTACTGCGTGCCATGAAGTGCCATAGGCATCAATGCCGACAAACTTGCTCGAATCATTTGCCAAATCAAAAATCAACTGTCGATTTTCAGGCGTATCGGGCAGGTGACCATCTTTATTGGTAAAGATGTGCTTTATTTGAGAATCGTTTTGCGGCAAAAAAACAACGCTTTGCCGCACCGTGTCATTCCCAGTATACCCAACCTCGGCGCCGTTTGCAAGTCCGGCGGTAAGACCGTCGGTGATTGTTGCCGCTAACGCGCTGTCCGGCTGAGCCGTGCCGCCGGGCAGACCGCGAACAAGATCATCCGTCAGCGTGTCGATCAGTTCCAGCGTACCGCGTGCTTGGGTGACCGCGGTCTGCTGCCCGCCGGTAAGATGGGTGAAAGCAAAAGCGCGCCGTGGAAATCCACGGCGCGCTTGGTGCGAGATTAGGTCGTTCCGAAAACCTTTTGATAGAAGTTCAAAAGTTCATTTTGAACTTCTTCGCGTTCGTTCTTGTTCAAAAAGGATTCCAAGTTTCCTTCTTTGTACTCCTCATAATAGTATTGTAGCTCATCTCTCAATTCGTGCGTGAGCATATCATGCTCTAATTCATAGGCAATTGTGGAAAGAATTGCCAGCAGACGTTGACGCTCCGTCAGCGAATCCTCATCCATTTGATAGAGAAAGCACTCCTGTGCATCTCTGCCGCAAGTTGGTTTTGCTTCATTAAAAACCTTATGGGCAAATGTTTTCCACCACAAATAAGACCCTTTAATCATTATTTGTTTTTCCCCTTTCTATGTTTCCACACGTTCCCCTCCGTTTGAACATTAGAAATCACATTAATGCTCACATTCGGAAAAATTTCCTTAAAGGTGAAATTTTGAAAACACTTGTTCCACGAGTTCTTTCTTTATTTTGCGCCGGTCGAGCCGAAGCCGCCGGTTGCGCGCGCGGTTTCGTCGAGCGATTCAACCGAAACGAATTCGGCGGTCAAATACGGTGTGAGGATCATCTGCGCGATGCGCTCGCCCGGCTCGACGGTCTGCGGCTCTTTGCCGTGGTTATGCAGCGGCACGAAAAACTCGCCGCGGTAATCGCTGTCGATCACGCCGACTTTATTTGCCGGCGCAAGATGCCGCTTGGTGGCAAGTCCGCTGCGCGCGAAGACCAGCGCGGCATAACCCTCGGGCACCGCCATGGCAATGCCGATGGGAATGAGTTTCGTTTCACCCGGCGCGATCGTGATCGGCGCATCTAAACAGGCGCAAAGATCGGCGCCGGCGCTGCCGGCGGTGGCATAAACGGGCAGTTTTGCCTGCTCGCGCAGGATTTGAACGGATACCTTTTTCATCTTTTCTTCCTCCGTTTGCAGAATAACCAAAAAAAGTATACCATTTTTTACAGGTAAGTGCAAATCTTTCCTTGAATTGCCCTCCAAACCTTGATACAATAATTTTAATAGTATGATTGGGAGGGCTGTGCCCATGCTGCAAGAACTTGCTTCCGCGCTGCAATCTTTTGCCGACGGCACTTGCGATTTTGCCGGTGATTTTCTCGGCTGCCATCCGCTGCGTCATGATGGGCTCGACGGCTACGTTTTTCGCGTTTGGGCGCCGAACGCCGCCGCCGTCAGCGTTGTCGGCGATTTTAATTTTTGGAATGAAGAGGACCTCCCGATGCAGCCGATCGGCTGGGGCGTTTGGGAGGTGTTTTCGCGCTATGCCAAAGTCGGCGGCGCTTACAAATACTGCGTGACGCACCGCACCGGTCGCCGCGTGCACAAGTCCGATCCCTACGCCACGCGCTGCGCGGCGCTGCCGGAGAAATCGAGCGTGATTTGGCCGCTGGACGGTTACCGCTGGCATGACGGCGCGTTTTTGCGCAAGCTGGAAAAAGAGGGCACGCTTGACCGCCCCGTGAACATCTACGAAATGCACCTCGGCTCGTGGAAAGCGAAGGCGGACGGATCTCCGCTCGGCTATCGAGAACTTGCCGCGGAGCTTGTTCCCTACCTGCAGGACATGGGCTATACGCACGTGGAGATCATGCCCGTTTCGGAATATCCGTTTGAAGGCTCGTGGGGTTATCAGGTTACCGGCTACTTTGCGCCGACGTTCCGCTACGGCACGCCGCAGGACTTTATGGCGTTTGTGGATGCCTGCCATCAGGGCGGCATCGGCGTGATTTTGGACTGGGTGCCGGCGCACTTCCCGAAGGACGAGCATGGGCTTTACGAATTTGACGGCACTTGCCAATATGAGCTTTCCGATCCCCAGATGAACGAGCATCCCGACTGGGGTACGCGCATCTTTGACTACGGCAGAGGCGAGGTCAAGTCGTTCCTCATCTCCTCGGCGGTGCATTGGATCAAAAAGTACCACGTTGACGGCATTCGTGTGGATGCAGTCGCGTCGATGCTCTATTTGGACTACAACCGCCAAAACTACAAACCCAACCGCTACGGCGGCAAGGAGAATTTGGAAGCGATCGACTTTCTGCGCGCCTGCAACCGCGCGTGCTTTGCCGCGAAGCCGAACGTGATGATGATCGCAGAGGAATCGACCGCGTTTCCGCTGATCACGAAGCCCGACTATGAGGGCGGACTCGGCTTCCTCTACAAGTGGAACATGGGCTGGATGAACGACATGCTCGACTACATGAAACTCGATCCGCTGTGGCGCAAGGGCGACCACAACGCGCTGACGTTCTCCATGACCTACGCTTTCTCGGAAAACTTCATTCTGCCGCTAAGTCACGACGAGGTCGTGCACGGCAAGGCGTCGCTGGTCAACAAAATGCCCGGCTATTACGACGATAAGTTTGCCAATCTGCGCGTCCTTTTCGGCTATATGATGGCGCACCCGGGCAAAAAACTGCTCTTTATGGGCGGCGAGTTCGCGCAGTTCATCGAATGGAACTATAAGCAGCCGCTTGACTGGCTGCTGCTCGATTACGACCGCCACCGTCAGATGAAAGAGTTCGTGCGCGTTCTCAACCACTTCTACCGCGAAAACGCGGCGCTGTGGCAGAACGACCGCGACTGGGACGGCTTCCGCTGGATTCAGGCGGACGACCGCGACAACAGCGTGATCGCCTTCCGCCGCATCGACCGCAAGGGCAAAGAACTGATCGCGGTCTGTAACTTCTGCCCGGTGACGCGCACAGGCTACCGTATGGGGCTGCCGAAACCCGGCTGGTACGTGCCGGTGCTGAACTCGGACGCGCCGGAATTCGGCGGCACCGGTACCGACGTCCCTGCCGTAAAGGCCTTCAAAAAGCCGTGGGGCGAACTTGCGTATTCCGGCGATTTTACGCTGCCGCCGCTCTCTGTCGTGTATTATCGGCGCGTGCGCACCATAAAATAAGAAAAACCACATCCCATTTTTGTTCCGCGCAAAAAGGAAAGGAGCGTTAATTATGTACTTCCAGAAAAAGCACTGCGTTGCCATGCTGCTTGCCGGCGGGCAGGGCAGCCGCTTGAAAGTCCTCACGGAGAACACCGCCAAACCCGCCGTACCCTTTGGCGGAAAGTACCGCATTATCGATTTTCCGCTTTCCAACTGCGTAAACTCCCACATTGATACCGTCGGTATTCTGACGCAGTATCAGCCGCTGGAACTCAACGAATACATCGGCAACGGTCAGCCGTGGCGTCTGAACGGCTCGCACGGCGGCGTGCAGGTGCTGCCGCCCTATGCGCGCGCCAAAGAAGCCGTGTGGTATAAGGGCACGGCAAACGCCATCTATCAGAATATTCCCTTTATCGACCGGTATCATCCGGATAACGTCTTGATTCTCTCCGGCGACCACATCTACAAGATGGACTACGATAAAATGCTCCGCTATCACGAAGCACAGAAAGCCGACTGCACGATTGCCGTTCGCACCGTGCCGATGGAAGAAGCGCCGCGTTTCGGCATTATGAACACGCGCGAAGACGGCACGATCTACGAATTTGAAGAGAAGCCCGCGCATCCGAAGAGCAACCTTGCCTCGATGGGCATTTACATCTTCCGCTGGAGCGTTCTGAAGCAGTTCCTTGAAGCGGATGAGGCCGATCCGAGCAGCGAAAACGACTTCGGCAAGAACATCATCCCGGCGATCATTGCCGGCGGCTACAAGATGCTCGCCTATGAGTTTTCCGGCTACTGGAAAGACGTCGGCACGATTTCCAGTCTGTGGGAAGCAAACATGGACACGCTGGGCGAAAACCCCGCGTTCGATCTCCGCAAAGAGGCCGGCGGTCTGGTCTATGCGAGAAACTACGCGCAGCCGTCGAGTTACATTGCGCCGACTGCCGTTATCAGCAACAGCTTCATTGCCGAGGGCTGCACGGTCCACGGCCGCGTGGATCACAGCGTCATTTCAACAGCCTGTACCATCGGTGCCGGCGCCTATATTGCCGACAGTGTGATCATGCCGGACGTTGTAATTGAAAACGGCGCGGAGATTCACCATGCGATCATTGCCGAAGGCAGCGTCATCAAATCCGGCGCCGTCATCGGCGAAAAGCAGGAAGGCGAACTTTCCGACCTGCAAATCACCGTGATCGGAAAAGACAAAACCATCGCTCCGGGGCAAACCATTGCGCCGGGCGCCGTGATCTGAGAAAGGGGGAAGCATTGATGGAAGCCATGGGCATTATCTTCTCCAATATCTATGACAGCAGTATGGGAGAACTGACCGGCGAACGCACCTCGGCAGCCATTCCCTTTGCCGGACGCTATCGCCAGATCGACTTTGCGCTTTCCTCGATGGCGAGCGCAGGCATCCGCCATATCGGCATCATCACCAAGACGAATTACGAATCGCTGATGAACCATCTCGGTTCCTGCCAGGAGTGGGACCTGACGCTGGAGGACGTCGGCGTGGTGCTGCTTCCGCCGTATGCCATCGGACACACCGGCATCTATCGCGGCAAACTCGAAGCGCTCTATTCCGCGCTGAACGTACTGAAAAACGCCAAGCAGGACTACGTTGTTCTGAGCGACACGACGGTGCTTGCCGCCGTGGATTACAAAGATGCGCTGCGCAAACATATTGCATCCGGCAAGGACATCACCATTCTGACAAAGAAGATGAACGGCAACGGCAGAAAATACCTGATGGCGGTGGAGTGCGGCGACGATCTGACGCCCACCGATATGATCGCGGACTATACGATCAACGGCGTGATGGATATCAGCATGGGTATGTTCATCATTTCGCGGCAGCGGCTGATCGAAGCGATTGAGGCGACCGTGCCGCATGGTAAATACCACTTTGAACGCGACTTTATTCTGGAGGGCTTCAACTGCGGCTCTTTGAGCATCAACGTCTATCCGTTTGAAAAGACGGCGCTGTTCAACGAAAGCCTAATTGAATACTACGAAAACAGCATGAAGCTGTTCGATGAGCAGGTGCGGCAGGATCTGTTCCGCAGCAGCATCCCCATCTACACCAAGACGCGCAACGAAGTACCGACGTTCTACGGCGATCGCGCACAGGTTGCCGAATGCATCATCGCAGACGGCTGCTCGATCCACGGCGCCTGCCGCCGCAGCGTCCTGTTCCGCGAGGCAAAAATCGAATCGGACGCCGCCATTGAAAACTGCGTGATCATGCAGGGCTGCACCGTCGGAAGAGGCGCCCAGCTCCAGAACGTGATTTTGGACAAGGACGTTGTAATTAAACCCTATACCAAATTGAACGGATCGGCGGAACATCCGCTGTATATCAAAAAAGGAGCTACCGTATGAAAATCGCATTTGCTGCTTCCGAAGCCGCGCCGTACGTCAAGACCGGCGGGCTCGGCGACGTGATGCAGGCGCTGCCGACAGCGCTTTCCAAAATGCCGGAAAACGAAGTCGTATTGATGCTTCCCTATTATGGCAGCATCAAATACGGCAGCGAATTCAAAACGAAATACCTGTTCTGCTTCGACGTGACGCTGGGCTGGCGGCAATGCCACGTGGGGCTGTTCCAGCTTGTCACGCGCAAACACGGACCGAAAGTCTATTTCATTGATAACGAGCAGTATTTCTGCCGTGACCGCATCTACGGCGAGGGCGACGACGGCGAACGCTTTGCCTTTTTCAGCAAAGCCGTGCTTGCCTCGCTCAACGCTTTGAGTTTTTGGCCGGACGTGCTGCACTGCAACGACTGGCAGACGGCGCTCATTCCCATGCTGCTCAAAAGCGAGTTTGCCACCGCATTCCCCTATACCAAATCCGTCTTTACCATTCACAACGTGGAATACCAGGGCTGGGCGGAAGAAACGTTCAACATGGACGTTTTGGGACTGCCGGCACAGTATACCGAAGTTTTGCGCTTCGGCAAGGACAACGCCTCCAACTTCATGAAGTCCGCCGTTGTGATGACCGACGCGATCACCACCGTTTCGGAGACCTACGCCGGCGAATTGCAGTACCCGTACTATGCCCACGGCATGCACGAGATCCTTTGCTATTATCCGCAGAAGATGCACGGCATCACCAACGGCATCGATGAAACGATGTTCAACCCGCGCAAGGACCCTGCGCTGGCATCGTGCTTCTCGCCTGCCACGGCGGCAGCCGGCAAAAAGGCAAACAAGTTGGCGCTGCAGCGCGAAGTCGGGCTAACCGAAGACGAAGACAGCGCGATGCTTGCCATCGTTTCCCGCTTTGCCTCGCACAAAGGATTGGATCTTCTGACCTATATCGCCGACGCGCTGCTGCGGCGGCGCGTGCAGCTCGTGCTGCTCGGCACGGGCGAGGCGCGCTATGAATCGTTCTTCACCGACTTGGCAAACCGCTATCCGGGTCGCGTTGCCACGCTGCTGAAATTCGACGCCGGACTTGCCAACCGCGTGTACGCAGCGGCGGATATCTACCTAATGCCGTCGAAGAGCGAGCCGTGCGGACTGAGTCAGATGATCGCCATGCGCTACGGCGCGATCCCGGTCGTGCACGCCGTCGGCGGTCTGCACGATACCGTGCCGCCCTACGATCCGGCAACCGGCGAGGGACGCGGCTTTACGTTCCGCAGCTATAACGGCGACGATTTTCTTGCAGCCATTGACCGCGCGCTTGCTTTGTATTATAATGATCCCCAGGCGTTTGCCGATCTGCGTGTCCGTGATATGAAACTCGACCTCAGTTGGAAGGTCCCTGCCGCCAAATATATGGCGCTGTATCACGAGATCACCGGCAAATAATTTCAGATAAATTCCACGGAGGCAACCATGAGGAAAGAGAAACTGATTGAACTATACCGCGATACGTGCAGCCGCATGTTCGGCTGCACGGTCGAAGACGCTTCGGAAAAGCAGTTATATAAAGCCGTCTGCACCACGGTGCGCGAACTTCTCTCCGAAAAGCGCCGTGACTGGCAGAAGACGGTCCGCGAAAAGCAGAAAAAACAGGTCTATTATATGTCGATGGAGTTTCTTGTCGGCACGTCGCTGCGCAACAATCTCTATAACCTCGGCATTTTGGACCAGACCGACGCGTTTTTGAAATCCTGCGGTTTTTCGCTGGAAAAACTCTGCGCGATGGAGCCGGACGCCGGTCTCGGCAACGGCGGTCTCGGCAGACTGGCTTCCTGCTATATGGACGCCGCCACGGGGCTGAATCTGCCCGTAACGGGTTTTTCCATCCGCTATGAATTCGGCATCTTCCGTCAGAAGATCGTTGACGGCTGGCAGATGGAGTTCCCGGATAACTGGCTGGAAATGGGCGACGTGTGGCTGCGTCCGCGTGAAGACGACGCGGTAGAAGTCCACTTCGGCGGCAAGACGCGCGAATGGATGGATAACGGTCAATTCAAGGTTTCTCACATTGACTATCAAAGCGTAACAGCCGTGCCGCACGATATGTATATCTCCGGCTACGGCGGCAAGGCGGTCAACCGGCTTGTGCTTTGGAGCGCCAGAATGCCGCAGAGTTTTGATATGGCGGCGTTCTCCCGCGGCGATTATATCCGCGCGCTGGAAAAGAATACCATGGCGGAAACGATCTCCAAGGTACTCTATCCTGCCGACGACCACGAAAGCGGCAAGCGGCTGCGCCTGCGTCAGCAGTATCTTTTGGTGTCCGCGTCGCTGCAGAGCATTCTCAACGCGCATTATAAACAGTATCAGACCTTCAGCAATCTGCCGCAGAAGGTCGCCATCCACATCAACGATACCCATCCGGCACTCTGCGTGCCGGAACTGATGCGTCTGCTCGTTGACCAGTACGGCTACGGCTGGGACGACGCGTGGGCGCTGACGCAAAAGACGCTGAGTTATACGAACCACACGGTTATGAGCGAGGCGCTGGAGCGCTGGAACGTGGATCTGTTCCGTTCCGAGCTGCCGCGTATCTTCTCGATTGCCGAGGAGATCAACCGCCGCTTGATGCAGGATCTGATGACCGTCTACGGCAATGACCGCGCCAAACTGGACTATATGGCCGTCATTGCCAACGGCGAAATTCGCATGGCCAATCTCTGCCTTGCCTGCTGCCATAAGATCAACGGCGTCAGCGGTCTGCACACCGAGATCCTCAAAACCGGCATCTTCCGCGACTACTATGAACTCGATCACGACCGCTTCCTGAACGTGACCAACGGCATTGCCTATCGCCGCTGGCTGTGCCAGTCCAACCCGAAGCTGACGAAATTGCTCAAAGAACTGATCGGCACGGGCTTCCTGAAAGACGCGGCGGAACTGGAAAAACTGCTCGCTTTCAAGGGCGACGCGCAGGTGCAGCAGCAGCTGCGCGAAATCAAGCGCGACAACAAGATCCGCCTTGCCAAATATATTGCCGAAGAAAACGGCATTTTGGTCGAGCCGGACAGCCTGTTCGACGTGCAGATCAAGCGTCTGCACGAGTATAAGCGGCAGTTGCTCAACGTGCTGCACATTCTGCATCTGTATCTGCAGATCAAGGATCATCCGAACGCGCCGTTCACGCCGCGCACGTTCCTGTTTGCCGCCAAGGCGTCGGCAGGTTACGTCCGCGCAAAGCAGATCATCAGTCTGATCGTGGCGGTCAGCGATCTTGTCAACGCCGATCCGGCAACCCGCGATAAACTGAAGGTCGTCTTTATCGAGGACTACAAGGTTTCGCTGGCGGAGATCATTATTCCTGCCGCCGATATCTCCGAGCAGATCTCCGTTGCCGGCAAAGAAGCGTCCGGCACGGGCAATATGAAGCTGATGATCAACGGCGCGGTGACGCTCGGCACGCTCGACGGCGCAAACGTGGAGATCCACGACCAGGTCGGCGACGAGAATATGTTCCTCTTCGGCATGACGGCGGACGAGGTTGAAGCGCTGTGGCGCCGCGGCTATGCGCCGCGCGAATTCCTCACGCCGGATCTCGAGCGCGTGCTTTCGATGCTTACCTCCGGTGTGCTCGGCGGCAAGCGGTTTGACGATATCGTGGCCTCGCTGCTGTACGACCGCTTCGGCGCGGCGGACTGCTATATGACCATTGCCGACTTTAACGACTACGCGCGCGCCCAGCGCGACGTGTCGGCGGCGTTCCTCGACAAGGCGCGCTTTACGGATATGTCGCTCGTCAACATCGCCAAGGCAGGGATCTTCTCCTCCGACCGTGCGGTGAAAGAATACGCAAAGAACATCTGGTATCTGTAAGCATGCGGATCTTATACGACAGTTTCAAATCTGCGTACAAAGCGCCGTTCGGCACCTTAACTGCCGGACAGACCTGCACGCTGCACATCGACATTCCAACCTCCTGCCTTTCGCAGGAGGTTGCCGTCGTTGTGGAATGTGATCGCACGGACGAGCAGCAGCGGTTTCCGCTGACGCTCGAATGGCAAAAAGACGGCTATGACCGCTTTGCAGGTACGCTGACGCTAACGCAACCGGATCTGTATTTTTACTGGTTTTTCATCCGCACGCAGAACGAGGCGTTTCGCCTCTTCCGCTACGGACTGCACGATACGAATATCGAAGACGGCGCGAAATGGCAGCTTTCCTGCGTTCCTGCCGAAGATGCGCCCGATTGGGCAAAAGGTGCGGTGATGTATCAGATTTTCCCCGATCGCTTCTGCCGCGAAGGCACGTGCGATCTGACGGGAAAACTGGAGCCCTACACCATCCACGAAAACGAGTCGGAAATGCCGCAATGGCGGCCGGACGAGCACGGCAAAGTGCTGAACAACGACTTCTTCGGCGGAAATCTCGCCGGCATCACCGCAAAACTGGACTATCTGCAATCGCTCGGCGTGACGGTGCTGTATCTCAACCCGATTTTTAAGGCGTTTTCCTCACACCGCTACGACACCTGCGATTACTTAACGATCGACCCCATGCTCGGCACGGAAGCGGATTTCGTGAACCTGTGCAAGCAGGCGCAACGCCGCAAAATACACGTCGTGCTCGACGGTGTATTTTCCCATACCGGCAGCCGCAGCGTCTACTTCGACAAGGACGACGTCTTTGGAAACGGCGCGTATCATCATCCGGACTCACCGTACCGCGCATGGTATCAGTTCCGCCACTATCCGCACGACTACGTTTGCTGGTGGGACTTTGAAACGCTCCCCTGCATCGACAAGACGAATGAAAGCTACGGCGCGTTTATTGAAACCGTCGTGGAAAAATGGCTGACGCTCGGCGCAGACGGGTTTCGCCTGGACGTGGCGGACGAACTGCCCGACGCCTTTATTGCGCGGCTGCGGAGAAAACTTCGCGCCTGCAAGAAAGACGCGCTGCTGATCGGCGAAGTCTGGGAGGACGCCTCCAACAAAATCGCCTACAGCGTTCGGCGGCGGTATTTTACGGACGGCGAACTCGACGGTGTGATGAACTATCCGTGGAAAAATGCCATTTTGGCGTTTTTACGCGGTGAGGATGACGGACGCGCCCTCGGCGATACGCTGGAAACGCTTTACGAAAACTATCCCAAAGCCGTGCTGGACTGCACGATGCTGCCGCTTTCCACACACGATTCCGCACGCGTTTTGACCGAGCTGGTCGCGCCGTTTGAAGGCACGCGAGAGCAGATGGCGGCGCATCGGCTGACCGAGGAGCAGCGCGCCCACGGTCTAAGGCGGCTGCGGTTAGCCGCGGTGCTGCAATACGCGCTGCCCGGCATGCCCTCGATCTATTACGGCGACGAAGCCGGCACGGAGGGCTGCAAAGACCCGTTCAACCGCACGTTCTTCCCGTGGGGACGCGCCGACGAAGCTTTGACGGCATTTTACCGCAAACTCGGTGCGTGGCGAAACGGTTCCAAGGCGCTGCGGTACGGCACGATGGAAGTGCTGCGTGCCGAAGGCGGTATCGTGACCGTGCGGCGCACGTATCAAAACGAAACGATAGAAATCACCGTTGACGCAGGGCGTGAAACGTGCTGCCTAAACGGCAAGCCGATGGAGATCGAATGATGGCGGAAAAGAATCTGTTTGCCGATGCGCGCATATTCCTCGCGCCGATGGCAGGCGTGACCGACTATGCTTTCCGCACCGTCTGCGCGGATTTCGGCGCAGACGTTACCGTGACGGAGATGGTATCGTCGCGCGCGCTCTGCTACGGCGATAAAAAGAGTCTTTCCCTGCTTCGCCGGACGGAAAAAGGCATCTGCGGCGCGCAGATCTTCGGCAACGACCCGGAGATGATGGCAAAGGGGGCAAAGATTGCCCTGGCGCACAGCGGCTGCGATTTTATCGATATCAACATGGGCTGCCCCGTGCCGAAGATTGCCGGAAACGGCGACGGCTCGGCGCTGATGAAAAATCCCGAACTTGCCGCCGAAATCGTTGCGGCGGTACAAGGCGCCGTTTCCGTTCCGGTTACGGTCAAGTGCCGCACGGGTTGGGATAAGGGCAGCGTCAACGTCGTGCCGTTTGCCAAACTGCTGGCGGAAAACGGCGCCAGTCTGATCGCCGTCCACGGCAGGACGAAAACGATGCAGTACGGCGGCACGGCAGACTGGGATATCATCCGCGAGGTCAAAGACGCGGTGTCTATCCCCGTCGTCGCCAACGGCGACGTATTTGACGCATCCTGCGCCGTGCGCTGCTTGGCGCGGACGCACGCCGACGCCGTTATGGTCGGGCGCGCCGCGTTCGGCAACCCCTTCGTGCTGCGGCAGGTCGCCGAAGCATTGGCGGGAAAGCCAATTACGCCGCTGCCGCCGCTGAAAGCGCGGATGGAGATCGCGCTGCGGCAGTTTGAACTTGCCGTGGCGGATAAGGGTGAGCACATCGCCTGTTTAGAGGCGCGAAAGTACCTTGCGTGGTATCTGCGCGGCGTTTCCCACAGCGGCTACTATAAAACGCTGATCTCCCAGGTTTCGGCGGCGAACGACGTGGAACGCATCGTTCGCGGCGTGCAAAACGACCTTACATAAATCGGAGGGAACGGCATGCGAAAACTCTGCTTTTTCAGCATCGGTGTGATCGCTGCCGTCGCCGCCGTAATCTATGCGCTGCCGGAATCTGCCGTTGTTTGGCTGATGCTCGGCGCCTGCCTGCTTGCCGTCGGGGCGCTGATAAAACTGCCGCGGCTGCGGATCGTCTTTTTCGGCGCGGCAGCGGCGCTGGCGTGGTGCAGCGTTTACTTTCTGCTGTTCTTTGCACCGCTGAACGCGCTCTGCGTCGGCGAAGCCGATTTCACCGCACAAGCGGCAAAGCCGTCCGTTGCAACACGCTACGGACACAGCGTGGAAGCGGACGTTCTGCTGCCGAACCGCAGCGTCCGCACCGTGATCTACTACACCGGCAAGACCGATCTTGCTACGGGCGAAGTTTTCACCGGCCGCGCCTACTTTACGCGCACGATCGACAGCGAAGAAACCTTCAACGTCGCCTCGGATATTTTCCTTACCGGTCGCGCGACGGAACTTGCGCCGCAGGGCGTACCGCAGCGTCTTTCGCTGCGTACTCGCGCCGCAATTTTGGCGGATCAAATTCGTGATAAACTGCGCCGCACGCTGCCGGAGGACGCCAAGATGGTCGTCGCGCTCGTGACCGGCGACCGGAGCGTTTTCTCCTATGCTGAGAAAAACCGCATGATCCTCGCCGGCGTCTACCACGCGGTCAGTCTTTCCGGCATGCACGTTGCACTTCTGGCAGGACTGATTTATCTGCTCTTCGCCCGCAGGAAATGGCTCTGTGCGGCGTTGGGCATCCCGATTTTGATTGCTTTCACCGTGATGACCGGCAGCGCACCGAGCACAGTGCGCGCGACCGTCATGCAGAGTTTATTACTGCTTGCACCGCTGCTTCGTCGGGAGTATGATCCCATGAACGCGCTTTGCGCTGCGCTGCTCGTGCTGCTTGCGGAAAACCCGTGGTCGCTCGCCCATTGGGGCTTGCAGCTTTCCTTTACCGCCACGCTCGGCATTTTGCTTTTCTATCCGCTTCTCAATGAACGGATCATTCGTAAACGCCGACTTGGGATCGTGCGTTATGCGCTTTCTTCCATCGGTATCACGCTTTGTGCGTGTGCCTTTTCGATGCCGCTGGCAGCGCTCTACTTCGGCGTTGTTCCGCTGCTGTCGCTGCCGGTCAACCTGCTCGCGTTGTGGACGGTCACGCTGCTCTTTCCGGCAGGGCTGGTACTCTGTCTGCTTCCGGATGCAATCTGTACTGCCGCAGGCGGCGTGATCGTTTGGCTTTGCCGCTGGTTTAATCTCGTTGTCGATACCACCGCGCGTATTCCCGTCTGCGCCGTCTATAGACAGACGCCGCTGATGCTCGCTTGGGCTGTTATCGCATGGGAAGCCGTGCTTTTCGCCGCGCTGCTGCCGAAGCGTCGCCGCGCGGCAGCAATAACCGTCTTTGCCTCGCTTGTGCTGGCAAGCGCGCTGACGTACATTCCGGAGTTCGCCGTACCGCATCACTTTACGGCGTTGGACGTCGGGCAGGGGCAATGCCTCGTTTACCGCGGCAGAGAAAAAGCGGTCATCGACTGCGGCGCAAACGGCGACGCCACCGGAGAATCGGCGGCGCGGTACTTGCTTTCGCGCGGTGTTTTCAAACTGGACGCCGTCATTCTGTCGCACTTTGACGCTGACCATTGCGACGGCATTGCACAGTTGATTTCCCGTATTCCTACTGAAACGATCTATATTCCCTACCGCGAAAACGAAGATCCGAGCGAACAGGAGCATCACAGTATGATCTGCGCGGCTGCGGAGAAATACGGCGCGGCGATCGTGACCGTTTCCGATCGGCTTGACCTTGCCGCGCTGACGGTCTTTCCGCCGCAATCGCAGCAAAACGCAAACGACGCATCGCTTGCCGTTTTGATTTCGGAGGACGATACGGATATCCTCATCACCGGCGATATGAACGCTATGGCGGAAGCGACGCTGCTCCGCAACTATGAACTGCCCGATTTGGAAGCGGCAGTCGCAGGGCATCACGGTGCCGAAAACGCCACCGGCGAAGCGCTGCTCGCGCATCTCCGGCCGGAGATCGTTTTCTGCTCCGCCGGAAGGGGCAACATCTACGGGCATCCCGCACCCGATACCGTGGCGCGTGTAACGGCGCACGGCGGAACGTTTTATACAACTGCCGAAAACGGCGATTTGGAACTGAGGTGGTAGAAGCATGGCAAAATACGAAGCCAATTCCCGCGGTCTGGACGAACTGAAAGCCGCGGCGCGTACCGGCGACTTTGCGCCGCTGTACTTCTTCCACGGAGAAGAGCGCTATCTGCAGGAATACTATCTTGCACTGATGGTGAAAAAACTGGTTGCCGGTCCAATGGAATCCTTCAATTACCGCCGCTTCGCCATGGGCGAAACGACGTTCGCCGCCGTGCGCGAAGCGGTCGAGGCGATGCCGATGATGGCAGACGCCACGCTCGTGCGGATCGACGATTATAATCCGTTCTCGCAGCCAAAATCCGAACGCATTGAATGGGCAGCGCTCCTGTCCGATATCCCTGAGTACTGCCACGTGGTCTTTACCTTTGACGCGGTGGCATTTTCCAAAAAAGCCGCGGCGGAAAAAGACGGCGAGGACACCAAAGAAAAAGACCGTTTGGGAGACGTCGTTAAGCAGTTCGGCTGTGAAGTCGTATTCGACAAGCAATCTCCGGGCGAACTGACCGAGTGGGTTACGCGGCACTTCCGCGCCGCGGGAAAGAAAATTTCCGCCGACCTTTGCCAGCACTTGATCTTTTTGACCGACGGCACGATGACGCGCCTGCTGCGGGAAATTGAAAAGATTGCCGCTTACAGCGCGTCCGATACGATCGTCCGCGCCGACATCGACGCGGTAACCGTGCCGACGCTCTCCGCCGCGCTGTTCGACGTTTCCGACGCGCTCGCGGAGCACAACTACGACGGCGCGCTCGGCAAACTCGACGAGCTTTTGCGCCTGCAGGAAGAGCCGATCGTCATTCTCGGCGCAATGGGCAGTCTGCTGCGCCGGCTCAACCTTGTCAAAGCGGCGACGGAAGCCGGCAAGAGCGCGGCGGAGATCCGCGATCTGCTCGGCACCAAAAGCGATTACTACGTCCGCAAACTGATTTCGCAATCCGGCAAGTTCTCCGCCGAATACCTGACGGCGGCGCTTGATATCTGCTTCGATGCCGACTGCCGTCTGAAACGCTCGATGGAAGATGCCCCGGCAGTCGTACAGGAATGCATCGTTCGCATGGCGCAGGAGGCACGCAAATGATCCGAGTGAAGCAGGCGATTTTGGTCGAGGGCAAATACGATCAAAACACGCTCAAGCAGCTCGTCGATACCGAGGTTTTCGTGACCAACGGTTTCGGTGTGCTGAACGACCGCGAGCAGATCGCGCTGCTGCGGCGCATTGCGCAAAAGCGCGGACTGATCATTCTGACCGACAGCGACGGCGCCGGGTTTCTCATTCGCAGCAAACTTAAAAGCATGCTGCCGCAGGAAAACGTGCTGCATGCCTATATCCCCGACGTGGGCGGAAAAGAAAAGCGCAAAAAAACGGCTTCCAAAGAGGGAAAACTCGGCGTGGAAGGAATGGCGCCGGAAGTACTGATCGGCGCGCTGCGCGACTGCGGCGCGGAACTGGACGGCGAAACCGCCGAGCCGAAAAATGCCGTCACGCGCGAGGACTTTTATGACCTCGGTCTTTCCGGCGGCACGGACAGCGCCAAAAAACGCAAGGCGGTTTTGAAAGCGGCAAATCTGCCGGAGCGTATGAGCACGACGGCGATGCTCAGCGCGGTGCGTCTGCTGTATGACCGCGACGAATTTAGAAAACTCTGTGAGGAATCCTTATGATAGACGTTTCCGTGAAGGGGCTGGTCAAGTCCTTTGATTCGGAACAGAATATTTTAGAAGGGCTGACGTTTGACGTGCAGTCCGGCGAACGCGTCGGCATCGTCGGCAACAACGGCGCCGGCAAGACGACGCTGTTTCGCCTTCTCTGCGGCGAACTGCAGCCCGACGACGGCACGGTGTCGTTTGCGTCGGGAAAAAAGATCGGTCTGATCTCGCAGATCCCCCGTTTCCCCGTAGGCACGACCGTCGAGCAGGTGCTCGGCGAAGCATACCGCGAAGCCGACCGGGTCAAAGCGCAGATGGACGCGCTTGCCGAAAAACTGACGCAGAGCGCGCCGAACACGCTGCTGCGGCAGTATGATGAACTGGAAAACCGCTTCCGTCTGCTCGGCGGCTATGAGCGAAGCGTGGAAACGGACAAAGTGGCAAACGGTCTTGCGCTGGATAAAGCCATGCGCGCACGACTCTTTGACACACTCTCCGGCGGCGAAAAAACGCGCGTCAACCTCGCGCGGCTGCTGCTGGAAAAAACCGATATCCTGCTGCTGGATGAGCCGACCAACCACTTGGATCTGCACAGCGTGGAATGGCTGGAAGAGTATCTTTCCTCATTCCGCGGCACGGTGCTGACCGTTTCGCATGACCGCTATTTCCTCGACCGCGTCGTATCGCGCATCATCGAAATTCGCGGCGGCAAGGCGGAGTTTTACAGCGGCAACTATTCCTTCTATGTGACCGAACGCCAAGCGCGCTACGATCTGCAGCTCAAGCAGTACGAAAAAGAGCAGGCGAAACTTGCGCAGCTCGGCTTTACGCTGGAACGCATGAAGGGCTGGGGCATCAACAACCGCACGCTCTACCGCCGTGCGATGTCCATTCAGCACCGCATGGATCGCATCGAGCAGACCGAGCGGCCGCAGAAGGACAAGACGCTGCGCGCATCGTTTTCGCAAAAAGAATTCCTCGGCGACGAACTGTTTTCGGTAAAACGGCTGACGAAATCCTACGGCGAAAAGACGCTGTTTTCGGACGTGGAACTGCACGTCAAGGGCGGCGAGCGAATCGCGCTGCTCGGCGACAACGGCACGGGCAAGACGACGTTTCTGCGCGTGCTGTGCGGCTTGGAAAAAGCAGACGGCGTCGTTTCCTTCGCGCCGACGGCAAAAACCGCCTATTTGGAGCAGAACATTCACTTTAAAGACCCCACACGGACGCTGCTTGACACGATGCTCTACGAAAAGAAATGCTCGGTGCAGACGGCGCGTGACCGGCTGGGGCTGTTCCTCTTTTCCGGCGAGGACGTGTTTAAGCGCGTCGATCAGCTTTCCGGCGGCGAGATGAGCCGCCTGCGGCTCTGTATGCTGATGGATGACAAAGTCAACCTGCTGATTTTGGACGAGCCGACCAACCATCTGGACATCGCCTCGCGCGACTGGCTGGAGGACGCGGTGGACGACTACGACGGCACGCTGCTGTTCGTTTCGCACGATCGCTACTTTATTAGGCGCTTTGCCACGCGGATCTGGGAACTCGCCGACGGCACGATCCGTGATTATCCGTTCGGCTACGAAAAATACCGTGCAGTCAAGGCGCACGAGCCGCCGAAACCGGCAGCCGCGCCGAAAGAGAAACATCCGCGTGCGCAGAAGAACGACAAGGAACTGGATAAAACCATCCGCCGTTTGGAGCGTGAGATCGAAAAGCAGGAACAGACGGTTGCCGAGCTGGAACAGCAGATATCGGCAGCCGCAACGGACTATTTGGAACTGACGCGTCTCTCGGAAGAAAAAAACGCCGCAGACGCGGCGCTGGAACGACTTCTGAACGAATGGGAAGCGTGCAGTTTGGAGAAAGAGGGAAAAACAGAATGAACGAGCGCAGCTACGGCGTTTTGCTGCCGATTTTTTCGCTGCCGTCGCCCTACGGCGTCGGCACGCTGGGCAAGGAGGCATTTGCCTTCGTCGATTTTTTGCACGATGCAGGCGCGCGCTGGTGGCAGGTTCTGCCGCTCGGTCCGACGGGCTACGGCGATTCGCCGTATCAAAGCGTGTCCTCCGCCGCCGGCAATCCGTATTTCATCGACTGGGATCTTTTGATCGAGGACGGACTGCTGAAAAGAGTAGAAGTTGCCGCGTGCGACTGGGGCGGCAATCCGCAGTACGTGGATTACGGCAAGCAGTACGAAAACCGTTTCCGCCTGCTGCAGCTCGCCTGCGACCGCGGCTGGGCGCGCGATGCGGAAAAAATCGCCGCATTCCGCCGCGAACACGCCGCATGGCTGGACGACTACGCGCTCTACATGGCGCTCAAACGGCATTTTGCCATGCAGCCGTGGACCGCGTGGGAGGAACCGATCCGGATGCGCAAACCCGAAGCGCTGGCAGCGTACCGTGTGCAGCTCGCCGGCGATATCCGCCTGTTTACTTATATTCAGTTTTTGTTCTATACGCAATGGGACGCGCTCCGCGCCTATGCGCACGAGCAGGGCATCCGTCTGCTCGGCGATCTGCCGATCTACGTGCCGCTCGACTCCGCCGACGTTTGGGCGTCGCCGGAAAACTTCCTGCTCGATGAGAAAAACCTGCCCAAGGCGGTTGCGGGCGTGACGCATGACTATTTCAGCGAAGATGGGATGCTTTGTGGCAATCCCATCTACGACTGGGACGCGATG
>JAFSXE010000006.1 GCA_017444195.1 Oscillospiraceae bacterium | reverse complement strand
TTCGACACGCCGGTGGACAACGACGCGCACCGCTACGTTGCGATCCGCAACGCGCTGTATCAGAAGGGCAAGAAGATCGAACTGTACGCCTGCTTCGATCCGGCGTTTACCATGTTCAACGAATGGCTCAAGCAGCTTTACGGCGAGAGCGAGGGCAAGGACGGCAAGGGCATCTTCCCTGCCTCCGTCATCGACTCGACCGACCTGCACTCGATGGGTCAGTACATCCAGGACGGCGAGCGCATCCTGCAGGAGACGTTCATCGCGCTCGGCGGTGCGAGAAACGATCAGACCGTGGAAGACCGCCAGAACGACTTCGACGGACTGAACTACCTTGCCGGCAAGACGATGGCGCAGATCAACCGCACGGCGATGGAAGCCACGATCATGGCGCACCGTGACGGCGGCGTGCCCTGCACGGTTTTGGAAGTGGACGCGATGGACGAGGAAAACCTCGGCTGGCTGATCTACTTCTTTGAGTATGCCTGCGGCATTTCCGGCGCGGTGCTGGGCGTCAACCCCTTCAACCAGCCGGGCGTGGAAGCGTACAAGAAAAATATGTTTACCCTGCTGGGCAAGCCCGGCTATACGAAATGAGCCGCCGCTTCTTCACCGCCATGGAGTGGCGGAAAGCATTTGCCGCGCTGCCGGAGGGCGAGCGCGAACGGCGGCAGAAGCTTGCAGACCGCTTTGTGCAGACGTTCGGCGACAAGCCGTTCGGACTGTTTTCCGCGCCGGGACGCACCGAGATCGGCGGCAACCACACCGACCATGAAAACGGCTGCGTGCTTGCCGCGGCGGTCAACCTCGATACGATTGCCGCCGTCGCCGAAAACGGCTCGACGATGATCCGCCTGCACTCGGACGGCTACCGCCCGTGCCTCGTGGATCTTTCCAACCTCTCTGCGCCGATACAGGAAAAGAATACCACCAACGCGCTCATTCGCGGCGTGGCGGCGGCGTTTGCCAAGCGCGGCGCAAAGGTGCGCGGCTTCGATATGGTGATGACCTCGAACGTGCTGCCCGGCAGCGGACTTTCGTCCTCGGCGGCGGTCGAGGTGCTGCTCGGCGTCGTGATGAACACGCTGTTTTTCGGCGGCAAGGCGACGCCTGTGGAGATCGCGCAGATCGGGCAGTTCGCGGAAAACGTCTATTTCGGCAAGCCGAGCGGACTGATGGATCAGACCGCGTCCAGCGTGGGCGGACTCGTCACGATCGACTTTGCCGATACGAAAAATCCGATCGTGAAGCCGGTTGCGTTTGATTTTGCGAAAACGGGGTATCATCTGTGCATCCTCGATTCCGGCGCAAGCCACGCCAATCTCACCGGCGAATATACCGCCATCGTTTCCGAACTTCGCGCCGTGTGCAAGGTTTTTGGCAAAACGGTGCTGGGCGAAGTGCCGGAAGCGGATTTCTGGGCGCGGCTTCCCGAAGTGCGCGCCGCGTGCGGCGACCGCGCCGCGCTCCGCGCCATGCACATCTACGCCGATAACGCGCGCGTAAAGCAGCAGGTCGCCGCGCTCGAACAGGGCGACTTCGATGCGTTCCTTGCGCTCGTGCGCGAATCGGGGCAGTCGTCGCTCAATCTGCTGCAGAACGTCACGCCCTCGGGCGCGACGGCGCATCAGGAACTTGCGCTGACGATCGCGCTCGGCGAAAAACTGCTCGGCAAGCGCGGCGCGTGCCGCGTCCACGGCGGCGGCTTTGCCGGCACGGCGCAGGCGTTCGTGCCGGACGATCTGCTGACGGATTTCGTGCAGAAGACCGAGGCGGTGCTCGGCAAAGGGCATTGCCACGTGCTTTCCATCCGCCAAGACGGCGGTATCCAACTGTAAAGGAGTGGTCGTATGACGGCAAAAGAGCAATTTGAACTTTGGCTTTCCAAGGCGGAAGGCGCGATTTTGGACGAACTCAGGACCGTTTCGACCGACGCGGAGATCGAACGCCGCTTCGGTGCGGTGCAGAAATTCGGCACCGCCGGCATCCGCTGCGAAATGGGCGCAGGCAGCAGCCTGCTCAACGACTATACCGTGCGCCGCGTGGCGCGTGGTCTGGCGCAGTATATGCTCACCGGCGGCGTGAAGAAGTCCTGCGCCATCGGCTACGACAGCCGCCACAACTCCCGGCGGTTTGCCGAGATCGCGGCGCAGGCGCTTGCCGCCGAGGGCGTGAAGGTCTATCTTTACGACCGCCTCTGCCCCACCCCGATGCTGTCCTTCGCGGTGCGGCATCTGCATTGCGGCGCGGGCATCGTCGTTTCCGCAAGCCACAACACCAAGGAGTATAACGGCATCAAGTGCTACGGCGACGACGGCTGCCAGATGACCGAAGTGCCGGCGGCTGCCGTCAGCGCGAATATTGACGCGCTCGACTATTTCACGCCCGATAAGGCGGCGTTCTCCGACCTTTTGGCAAGCGGCAAGATCGAATACATCGGCGCAGACGTGTGGCAGGCGTATTATGACACCGTTTCCGCGCAGCTCGTCGCACCGGAGAAGATCGCGAAAGCCGACCTCTCCGTGGTCTATTCGCCGCTGTGCGGCGCAGGCGGCGAGCCGGTGAACTTTATGCTGAAAAAGTACGGCGCGAAGGTGTCCGTACCCGAATCGCAGGCGAAGCCGTCCGGCGACTTTGCCACCTGCCCCAGTCCGAACCCGGAAAACGACGCGGCGTTTGCCGAGGCGTTCAAGCTGGCGGACAAGGTGAAGCCGGATATCGTCCTTGCGACCGACCCGGATTCCGACCGCATCGCCTGCGCGGTGAGGGACGGCGCGCAGTACACGAAACTGACCGGCAACGAGATGGGCTGCCTGCTGCTCGACTACATCTTCCGCAGCGGCAAGACGCCGAAAACACCGGTCACGGTGCAGAGCATCGTGTCTTCGCCCATGGCGGCGAAAATCGCCGCGTCCTACGGCGCGGACGTTCGCATCACGCCGACGGGATTTAAATATATTGGCGCTACCATCCTCGAGCTTGAAGCACAAAAGCGCCCGAACGATTTCGTGTTCGGCTTTGAGGAAAGCTGCGGCTACCTCAAAGGCACCTACTGCCGCGACAAGGACGCGGTGCTGGCAGCCACGCTCATTTCCGAGATGGCTGCGGATTACAAGATTGCCGGCAAGACGCTTTTGCAGGCGATTGCGGAACTGTACGACAAGTTCGGCTATACGACCGCCGCGCTGCAAAACATCGTCTTCACCACGCCGGAGATCCGCGCAAAGTGCGCGGCGAAGCTCGAACAGATCAAGCACGATCCGCCTTCGGACGTTGCCGGCATCAAGGTGCTGACTGCCACGGATTTCTCCGTGGGCGAGGTGCTGGACCTTGCAACGGGCAAGCGGACGGCGATCGACTTCCCGAAGGAGAATATGCTGCGGCTCGAACTCGACGGCGGCGCGAGAGTCATTCTCCGTCCGAGCGGCACCGAGCCGAAGATGAAACTCTACTACACCGCCGCAAGCGACGTGTCGCTTGCCGACGCACGGGCGCTGGCAAGCCGCCTGCAGGACGGCATGACCGCGTGGCTCGACGCATAAAATTGCATAGAAAAGGACGCTGCAACGCAGCGTCCTTTTTGTTTGCGGGCGCATGATATGCGCCCCTACGAATGCACCCTCGTCACCGTCCCGTAGGGGTCGATGCCCACATCGACCCGAAACCGACATGGTACAAGACCCGGCAGAGCGCATAAATGCGCTCCCTACGGGTGGTGGACGACATCGTAGGGAAGGGATTTATCCCTTCCGAACGACACGATGGCAGGTACGGCGGGCGGCAGGTTGCC
>JAFSXE010000005.1 GCA_017444195.1 Oscillospiraceae bacterium | reverse complement strand
TTGCTGAATTTGCTGCTCGTCTTAGTGTTCGGTATGGACGTGGACGGCGTCGCATGGGCAACGGTCGCATCCAACGTCTTTTCCGCAGGGCTTTTGATGTACCTGCTTTCGCAGGACGAAGGACCTTGCCGCTTCTCCTTTGCCAAACTCCGTATGAACTGGCACGTCCTCGGAGAGATTTTGAAAATCGGTGTTCCCGCCGGCTTGCAGGCGGCGCTTTATACGATCTCCAATATGCTGATCATGTCTTCGATTCTCGCCGTGAACAACCGGCTCTGTCCGGGCGGCAGCGCGATCATTGACGGGCACTCCGCCGCATCGAGCATCGGCAGTTTCGTTACAACCTGCGGCGACGCGCTCGTGCTTTCCTACGTCTCGTTCACCAGTCAACATTGCGGTGCAAGAAAATATGAGCGGCTGGGCAAGTTCATCGGCACGGCGTATCTCTGCGCCGCCGTCTTTTCTCTTGTTGCAAGCGCACTGATCCTGTTGGTGCGTGATCCGCTTCTGTCGCTCTATATCAGCGATCCGATGGCGTTCGAAGCCGCGCATATTCGCATGAATATCATGGTGACAACCTACGTATTCTGCACCGGAATGAACTGCGGCGCGCAGATTTTGCGCGGCATGGGCAAATCGGCGACCTCCGCCATGATTACGCTCGTTTGCACCTGTCTTTTGCGCGTTGTATGGATCTACACGGTTTTTGCGCACTATCAGACGCTGGAGAGCATCTATCTCTCCTATCCCCTCTCGTGGCTTCTGGCGGCAATCGTGCAGGGCATCGGTGTTGCGCTCTGCTACAAAGCGATGGTGCAAAAAGCCGCGCAGCCGGTCATTGCCGATACGTAATGATGACAAAAAAACTCCCGAACTTCGTTCGGGAGTTTTTTTGTCTGCTTATTCGGCAACGAGGCACTTCTCGTAAATGCCGGCTTCCTTGATCGCTTCGACGAGCATTTCGCCGATGCGGTCGGGCGTATCCGCCACTTTCACGCCGACTTCGCGCAGCGCGGCAATCTTGCCTGCCGCCGTGCCCTTGCCGCCGGAGATGATCGCGCCGGCATGGCCCATACGCTTGCCCTTCGGCGCAGTCTGACCGGAGATGAACGCCGCGACCGGCTTTTTCATATTCTCTTTGATCCACGCCGCCGCGTCTTCCTCGCCGCTGCCGCCGATCTCACCGATCATAACGATGGCATACGTGTCGTCGTCCTCGTTGAACAGCTTAAGCGCGTCGATGAAGCTCGTGCCGCGGATCGGGTCGCCGCCGATACCGACCGCCGTGGACTGACCGATACCGCGCGCCGAAAGCTGTCCGACGGCTTCATAGGTCAGCGTGCCCGAGCGCGAGATAACGCCGACGTGACCTTTTTTGTGGATATAGCCCGGCAGAATGCCGACCTTGCTTTCACCCGGAGAAATAAGTCCCGGGCAGTTCGGACCGATGAGCCGCGTCTTCTTGCCGACCATGTAGTTCTTCACGCGCGCCATATCCAGCACGGGAATACCCTCGGTGATGCAGACGACGAGATCCAGTTCCGCGTCCACCGCTTCAAAAATCGAGTCCGCCGCAAACTTGGGCGGCACGTAGATGATCGACGCATTGGCGTTTGTGGCTTCCTTTGCCTGCTTAACCGTGTCAAACACGGGTACGCCGCAGACGTCCTGTCCCGCCTTGCCCGGCGTAACGCCGGCGACGATGTTCGTGCCGTAAGCAAGCATCTGCTCGGTATGGAAGCGGCCCTGGCCGCCGGTGATGCCCTGAACGATCAGGCGCGTTTCTTTATTGACAAGAATACTCATTTCGGCACCTCCTCACTTCGCCGCGGCAACGGCAAGCCGCGCCGCGTCCGCCATATCGGCGGCAGCAATGATGTTGAGTCCCGACTCCTTCAGGATCTCTTTGCCGCGCTCCACGTTCGTGCCTTCCAGACGAACGACCAGCGGCACGGAAATACCGATCTTATTCGCCGCGGCAACAATGCCCTCGGCGATGATGTCGCACTTCATAATACCGCCGAAGATGTTGACCATGATTGCCTTCACGTTCGGATCGGAGAGCAAAATCTCAAATGCCGCCGTGACGCGCTCAGTCGTGGCGCTGCCGCCGACGTCGAGGAAGTTCGCAGGGCTGCCGCCGAACTTCTGAATGATATCCATCGTCGCCATGGCAAGACCGGCGCCGTTGACCAGGCAGCCGATGTTGCCGAACAGGCTGATGTAATTGAGGTCGAACTCGGAAGCGCGGACTTCCTTGGGATCTTCCTCGGCGATGTCGCGCAGCTCCACCACGTCGGGGTGGCGCATCAGCGCGTTGTCGTCAAAGTTGACCTTCGCATCGAGGGCGATCAGCTTGCCGTCCGCCGTTTCGACGAGCGGGTTGATCTCGACGAGCGAGCAGTCTTTTTCGATGAACAGCCGCGTCATATTGCGCAGCATTGCAAGAAAGTCCTTCTGCAGTTCGGCAGGCAGACCGATCTTCCGCGCAACTTCGATGCCCTCATAGTTGTGGAATCCCTCGTAGACGGAAACGTATTCCTTCACGATCAGTTCCGGATGCTCCGCCGCCGTCTCCTCGATCTCGGTGCCGCCGGCGCCGGACGCGATGATCACCAGACCTGCCGTGTCGTTATCGACCGCGATGGAGAGGTAATATTCCTTTTTGATGTCGGTCGCTTCCGTGACCAGCACCTTATGGACGATCTTGCCTTCCGCACCCGTCTGCTTGGTCACAAGGCGCATGCCGATCATATCGGTCGCGATCTTCTTGGCTTCCTCCGGCGTCTTGGCGAGTTTCACGCCGCCGCCTTTGCCGCGGCCGCCGGAATGGATCTGCGCCTTGACGACGCTTTGCGGAAATTTCTTCGCCGCTTCATACGCTTCGTCCGCCGTTTCGGCAAGGTAGCCGACCGGCACGGGAACGCCGTAAGCCGCGAGCAGTTCTTTGGCTTGGTACTCGTGAATTTTCATCGGTTACACCTTCGCTTTCTTCGCAGCCTTGGCAGGCTTCTTCACGTCGCCCTCCATGGCAATGCCGGCTTGCAGCGCGGCAAGGTTGAGCGCCTCCGTCCCCTTCGGGATGTGGAGCATGACCGCCTTTTCCAGATCGGCATGGTCGACCAGATGAAGCAGACCGTTGATCGCGCCGACGGCGACGATGTTGGCGGTGAATGCCTTACCGACCTTTTCCGCAGCCGTCGAAAGAATCGGCAGCTTGATCACGTTGTGACCTTTCAGTTCTTCGGGAGCGGTCAGCGTATCGTCGATCAACACGATGCACTCTTCCGGCAGATTGTGGCAATAGGTTTCCAGCGCCTTCTGCGTCAGCGCCATCAAAAACGTGGGATGTTGCACCTTGGTGAAGCCGATGGCTTCATCGGAAATAATCACTTCCGCTTTGCAGCTGCCGCCGCGCGCCTCCGGTCCGTAGGACTGGCTCTGCGCGGTCTGCTTACCGGCGATGACCGCCGCTTCGGCAAGAATGACGGTGGCAAGGATGACGCCCTGACCGCCGCTGCCGGCGAGACGAAGTTCCATTTTCGCCATTACTCTTCACGCTCCTTTGCAAGACGCTGAATCAGTTTCTGATATTCAAACGTAAACTCGGGATACTGCACCTGGTGGATAACGCCGATGACCAGCTTGCCCTGCAGCTGCTCCGCCGTCATCTTCTTCGCCTGTTCGACGGTAACCGAGTTTTCCTTCTGCCAGCGGAGCATATCCACCGCGCTGCCCTTCTTGTTCTTTCTGCCGAAATAGGTCGGGCAGACGGAAGCAACGTCAATGATCGAGAAGCCCTGATGGCGGATGCCTTCCTGGATCATCTGGATCGTCTGCTGCGTATGGAACGCGCTGCCGCGCGCGGCATAGGACGCGCCGGCGCCGTAGGCAAGTCCGGCAAGATCGAACGCACGGTCCAGGTTGCCGTAAGGCGCGGTCGTACCGAATGCCTTGCGCGGCGTCGTCGGCGAATACTGACCGCCGGTCATGCCGTAGATCGTGTTGTTCATAACGATCACGGTCAGACCGATGTTGCGGCGCGCCGCATGAATGAGGTGGTTGCCGCCGATGGCGGAAGCGTCGCCGTCGCCCGTCAGGACGATGACTTCCAGCTCCGGATTGGCAAGCTTGATGCCCGTGGCAAACGCGATGGCGCGGCCGTGGGTCGTATGAATGGTGTTGAAGTCCATATAGCCGGCGGCACGGCTGGAGCAGCCGATACCGGAAACCAGCACGACCTTGTCGCGGTCCAGACCGAGGTTTTCAACCGCCTGCGCAACGTCGCGCATGATGATGCCGTGACCGCAGCCGGGGCACCAGATGTGCGGCAGATGCTCGGGACGCATATACTTATAGATCAGGTCGGACGTATTGACTGTCTTTTCGCTGACGTTACTTGTATCAATCATCGGTCAGTCCTCCTCCACTTTCGCCAGGATCTCTTCCGGCGTGATCACCGTGCCGTTGACCTTGCCGACGAAGCCGAGCTTGCAGTTATTCTTGATAATGCGCTCCACTTCCAGCACGATCTGTCCGTAGTTATGCTCGGCAACAACGACCTTTTTCAGTTTCTCGGACGCGGCAAGCAGTTCGCGCTCCGGGAACGGCCAAATCGTGATCGGGCGGAAAATGCCGCACTTGATGCCCTTGGCACGCGCCTTTTCCATTGCCGTGATCGCCGCGCGCATCGTGCCGCCGTAGCAGACGATCGCCACCTCGGCATCCTCCATGTTGACCTGATCGACCTGCACGATATCGTCGTAGTTATCGGAGATCTTGTGCATCAGTCGGGTCACGAGCTTCTCCGCCTCTTCGGTCGAGTTCGTCGGGAAGCCGCTTTCATCGTGGATCAGTCCCGTAATGTTGTATCGCTGACCTTCGCCAAACGCCGCCATCTTCGGAACAAGCTGTCCCTCTTTGATCTGATACGGCATCCGCTTGGCATCGGGATAGTCGACGGTGGGACGGTCAATGACCTCCACGTGATCGGGAATCTCAATGCCCTCGCGCAGATGCCCGATGATCTCGTCCATCATAAACAGCACAGGCGTGCGGTATTTTTCCGCCAAATTGAAGCAGCGAATTGCCAGGTTATACGCTTCGCTGACCGAGGACGGTGCAATCGCAATCACAGGGTGATCGCCGTGCGTGCCCCAGCGCGCCATCATAATATCGCCCTGCGAAGGAGACGTCGGCAGACCCGTGGAAGGGCCGGCACGCTGCACGTCCACAACGACCAGCGGGATTTCCGCCAGGCACGCATAGCCGAGGTTTTCCTGCTTCAGCGAGAAACCCGGACCGGACGTTGCCGTCATCGACTTGACGCCGGCGACCGAGCCGCCGATCGCGCAGGCGATGGACGCGATCTCGTCTTCCATCTGAATGAACTTACCGCCGACCTGCGGCAGACGAACGGCGGAAAACTCCGCGATCTCCGTAGACGGCGTGATCGGATAACCGGCATAGAGCCGCATACCCGCGGCAAGCGCACCTTCGACGCAAGCCTCGTTGCCCTGCATCAGTACGGTTTTACCCATTGTTCGGCTCCTCCTTCCGTTTCTTTCACATAAATCGCATAGTCGGGGCACCGCTGCTCACACTGCCCGCAAAGGATGCAGGCGTTTTCCTCTTTCAGCCGTGCCTTACCCTTGACGAGCTCCAACGCTTCCTTGGGGCAAAATGCCGCGCAGATGCCGCAGCCCTTGCACCAAGCGGTGTTGATGACAAGCTCCTTCTGAACTGACATACGCTTCCCTGCCTTTTCTCTGGCGCAAATGCGCCGTATTCTGCATATCAGCATAACATTTTCGGCGGCAAAAGTCCACCTGTTTTGCAAGTGAAAAACCGAAAAATGACGGGGATTTTTCATTTTTCGAAAGTATGGTTTTCGTTTGCAGGGTCTTTTTTGCATTTTGCATTTTATGGAAAGAATAATGCAAGTTTGCAATCAAAATAGGCATAAAATGATGCAAAAAAGGACGACGCTTGCAAAGTAAGCGTCGTCCTTTTTTGCATCAGGAAGCATCTTCAATTACCGCTTCGCTGCACTGCTCACACAATCGATTCCACAGATTTTCAGCGGTTTCCTCTTCGACCGACCGCTGATCGGCAAGCAGGCAGGTTTTGTCCGGCAGGATCAGCGCGATCAAATGCGCCGTCCGCACCACACGCGCAACTTCGTTCATTGCCACGCTTTTTTCCTTTCCAGTCGCCTCGTTGGTGGCTTTCAGCAGATTGGTATAAAAACGAATCCGCGTGACGACCGGCGCATCGTAATGCGTTTCATTAAAGCGGATTGTCCGCTTCACCGCGCGGCGTGCGTGACCGTTCGCGGACACAAGACAGTATATCGTCCAAAACACACCCAAAAAGATCACAAGCAGCGAGCCGTTTGGTGTGTCGCCCTCCTGCTTGCCGAGCATCACCACGCCGACGATCAGAAGCAGTACGCCGACAAGCGCGAGAAGTTGAAACCGCTTGGCGGTTTTTGCATAAAGCACCTTGTGCAGCTCCATAAGGTTTGCCTTCGTGCAGGTAAACGTTGTTTCAATCATCGTATTACTCCCTTCTGCCGTGAAGCATTGGCGACAGCGGTTTGTAGATCAGGAACGTGACCGCCGCATCCAAAAGCCCCTTTGCCAGCGTAAACGGCAGGTTGAACAGCAGCAGGCACGCAAGCAATCCGTCCGCATCGGGATTGATTGCCTGATACATACCGAGGATCGCTTCAATCGGCATAAAGCGCATATACGCCGGATAGACCACGAAATAGTTGAACGGCACGCTGACGATTGCCATTGCCGCCGCACCGATCAATGCGCCGACGGCGGCGCCGCGCCGCGTCCGATGGTGTCGATAGACGAGCGCCGCCACGCCGACGAACAACGCGCCCATCGTAAAGTTGAACAGTTCACCCACGCCGAAACTCTGCGTGGCTACGATCTTGAACAGGTTCTTGATCAGGCAAACGGTGATGCCGGCAAGCGGACCGTAGGCAAATCCGGCAAGCAGCGCCGGCACTTCGGAAAAGTCCATCTTAATAAACGGCGGCACGAAAAACGGCAGCGGAAACTCCAAATACATGAGGACCGTTGCAATCGCGGAAAGCATTGCCGTTGCAGTCATGCGGCGTGTGCGTGTTGTTGCGGACATCGGTAACTCCTTCCCGGGACGAAAAAACTGCGTCCCTGTGGGGACGCAGTTGCAAGCACTTGCAGCCGTTTCTTTCCTCCGGACTATAACCGTCGGCTCCGGAATTGCACCGGATCGGCGCGCATATGCGCGTTCGCGGGCTGTACCGCCGGTGGGGAGTTGCGCCCCGCCCCGAAACAGATTTCATTCTTATTATACGCAAAGTTTTCCAAAAAGCAAGAGGGGACGCATATTTTGCGTCCCCTCAAAGGAAAACTTATTCCGCCATCAGCAGGTAGTACTCGCTCGGGAAGTTCGGACCGACGTGGAACGTCAAAACGCCGTCTTTCCACTCGGCAGGCACTCTGCCGTGATAGAAACCGTCGGAGTTGATGCTCCAAACGCGCATCGTCTTCTGGTTGGTTTTCAGACGAATCTCCGTGTCGATGACCTCCATCATAACCGGCGTCGTACCGATATCAACCATCTTCTCGCCGTCAAACTGCATGTTGGTATTATGCGCGCGTCCGACCGTCGTGAGTAGGATGTTGTCCGATGTTTCCAGCGGCTCATCCGTCAGCGACGACATGGCAACCACGCCGAAATCGGTATTCGCCTGCACTTCCAAACCGTTAAGTTTGATCGTGGTATCGACCGGCTTCTGCGTGGCGCGCACCGCATCGGCAATCATGCCGTAAACGACCTTCGTGCGCGGCGTATCGACAGCGGCAATACCTTTTTTCAAATCACGCCAAAGTTCGCCCGTATCGGACATGATGAACTTCGGATTTTCGCGCGGATACGTGCCGTCGCAGGGGTAGATCTCATCGATGCCGGTCGTGTCCGTCGTATCAAGCACCGTGGCAACCTTGTGAATCTCCATTGCCGAGCGGGCGAACTTGGTGTAGACGCCCATGCCCTTGCCGTAATCCTCCGGCGCAATGCGAACGCCAATCGTCTTTTTGGCCTCGCTGACGTCGCCACGGCGCATCATCAGCGCACTGTGATAGAACAGTCCGAACTTCGCCGGATCGTTCCACACGGAGAACAAGCCCTCGCGATACGGTACACTGCCGATACAGTTCGACGTTGCTTCCTTGCCGAGCACCATGTTCTCATTGAGGTTGGTGCCGTAAGCATACGTATGAATGCTCATGCCGCTGAAGCCCTGGAACGCCGCCATTGCCGGATACCAGATCGGGCCTTCGGCACGGTAGGAGTTCGGCCAGGGTACATCCCACTCGGTCAGATACATCGGCTGACCGTAGATGCGATGCGTAACGACGCTGCCGAGCGGCGCATCCGGGTTGTTGGTAAGATGCTTATTCCACGTGCGCTTCTCCCACTCTGCCCAACGCCAGTCATAGAAGTAGCTGTGGCCGTCCTGGAAGTCCATGTTCTCCTGCGCATTGACCAGACCGCCGCAGGCGCACCAGTTGGTATCGCAGATCGGGACTTTCACGCCGAGGCTGCGAATATGATCGTACATCGTCTGCGCGTAGCGGCGTTCGAGTTCAATGCGGAACTCCACCTGCAGCTGATCGTTCAGATCCAGCAATTTGCAGGAATAGGCGTCGTAGTCGCTGCCCTT
>JAFSXE010000059.1 GCA_017444195.1 Oscillospiraceae bacterium | reverse complement strand
TTTGCCTTCGCGGAAGGTCTTCATCGTCTTTTCGCGCGGGGACTGCCGGATATCGCCGTGGATGCAGTCGGCAGCCACGCCGGCGCGGCGCAGATCATCGCACAGCCGCTGGCACATATGCTTGGTGTTGCAGAACGCGATCACGCGCTCAAATCCGCCTGTTTTCAGCAGACGCAGCACCGTTTCCGTCTTGGCAAGCTGCGATACCTGCACGGCGTACTGGTCGATATCGGGACGCTCCTCCGCAACCGGCTTGACGGTGATTTCCGCTTCGTCGCGCTGGTACATCCAACTGACCGTCATGACCTCTTCCGAGATGGTAGCGGAAAACAGACCGAGGTTTTTCTTCGGATGCTGAACGCCGCCGACGGTAACCGGCTGCAAAATCTTGATTTTATCAAGAATCTTGGTCACGTCCTTGAAAAAGCCCATATCGAGCATACGGTCGGCTTCGTCGAGAACGATGGAATGGATGCCGTCGAGCCGCAGCGTATGGCGGTTGTAGTGATCCATCAGCCGTCCGGGCGTGGCAACGACGATCTGCGGCTTCTTTTGCAGTTGCTTGATCTGCGTTTCGATATTCGCACCGCCGTAGACGACGGCGACGCGGATGCCGGAAGCAAACGTCAAAAGGCTGCGCAGTTCGTCACAGATCTGAATGGCAAGTTCGCGCGTCGGCGCAAGGATCAGTCCCTGCAGCGTTTCGCTGCTCGGATCAATGCGCTCGATCAGCGGTATGCCGAAGGCAAAAGTCTTGCCCGTGCCTGTCGGCGCTTTTGCCAGAACGTCGCGCCACTGCATCAGCAGCGGAATGGCTTCCGCCTGTACCTTGGTGGGGTAGCCGTAACCCTTTTGATCCAGCGCGCGCAGGATCGGTTCGGAGATCCCGAGTTCGCGGAACGTCGGTGTTGTTTCCATTTCCATTCTTCCTTGTTTCACTTTTTGGCTTATTATAGCAAAAACACCGCCGCTTGACAAGACCGCTCACATGAAATATAGGCTTGTAATTTCCGAAAAAATACTATATACTGTGGTAGATATACTGATAAGGAGGTCGCAGACGATGAACATTATTCAGCCGAATGCCGTCCTGTTGGAAAACCCCACCACGGGCGAACCGTTTGATGAAACCGCAGCAAAAAACGTGATGCGTCACGTCGAGCGCTGCGGCAGAACGTGCTATAAGAGCGAGGATAAGATCACCGACGATTCCGCCGAACGCTTCATTGCAAACCTCATCCGCCGCGGGCATGAGTCCGTTTTGGAGCACTTTGCGATCTCGGTGCGCTTCACCTGTGACCGCGGCGTAACCCACGAGATCGTGCGGCACCGCATGGCGAGTTATTCGCAGGAATCCACGCGCTACTGCAACTACGGCCAGGGCAAATTCGGCAGCGAGATCACCGTGATCGACCTCAAGGGTGGGCTTGCAATGGACCCGACGCTGAAAAATCTTTCCGCCGGTCAACTCTCCGCGATCTACGACGAATGGCTGCTGGCGTGCGAGGATGCGGAAAAGCATTATTTCCGTATGCTGGAACTCGGCGCTTCGCCCCAGGCGGCGCGGAGCGTGCTGAACAACTCCACGAAGGCGGATCTTGTTGCAACGATGAACCTGCGCGAATGGCGGCACTTCTTCCGCCTGCGCTGCGATCCGGCGGCGCATCCGCAGATGCGCGAGGTCGCGCTCAAGCTCTTCAAACAGATGCACGCGATGATGCCGCCGTTGTTCGACGACATTGCCGAACACCTCAAGGATTTGGAAGCTGTGTAATTGATAAACCGCCTCACACGAGGCGGTTTTTTATTTCTCACCGATCACGGTATAGATCATACTGCTGAACTGGCGCGAGGATACGACCGTAAAGCCGGCGCGTGCCATCATTTTTTCGATGCTGCGGCGGTTTTGCGTAAAGCAGTCGCCGCTGGGCATCAATTTGAAAAAAACATGATTATCCAGCCATGCGCCGACGCCGCCGATGCCCGTATCGGAAAGAATATACTGCCCGCCCTTTTTCAGCACGCGGTACGCTTCGCGCATTGCTTCAAACTGATGCGGATAATGGTGAAAGCTCTGCGAACAAGTCACATAATCGAACGTTTCATCCTCCCACGGCAGCGCGTCGCTCTTGCCGAGCGTAAACGACGCATTCGGCAGGCGCTTCTCTTCCGCGACGCGGATCATCTCCTCCGAAAGATCCAAGCCGCAGTATACGCCGCGTGCCGCCAGCAGTTCGGCAAGATAGCCCGTGCCGCAGCCGACGTCCAGCAATTTTTCATAAGATCGGTCGCCAAGATAGGCGGCGATGTCGCGGCAGCTGATCTTGCCTTCGCGCGAATAGTAGACGGTATCGCGCGCATCATACTGCGCCGCCTGGCGATTGAAATGCGCACGGGAGAGCGCTTCGTAGTCTTTCACCAGAAGCGCCATCCCTTCTTTTCCTGCGGCGCAGCGGATACGGCAACCACGCGGTAGCCGGTTTCGTCGATTGCCTGACGCAGCCGCGCTTCATCCACGGGTGTTTCCGTTAAAAACGTCGCTTCGCCTTTCGTGTGCGACGCCGTCAGTTTCTTGGCATTCGGCTCGATTTTGCTAATGACGTCCTTGATATGCGCTTCACACATACTGCACGCCATACCCTCAATTTGAACGGTTACGGAAAGCATGGTATTCCTCCTTGGTTAAATAACTTTAACTACAGGATAGCACACTTTTTACCGCTTTGCAATCCCCCACTTTGCGCGGTGCATAAACGCCCCTGCCGCATCATACGATTTTACAGAATGAAGCGGCAGGGGTGTTGTCCTTTGTATGATTCGATTGAACAGCGGGCGTGCGATCTGGCGGCGTACATCATTGAAAACCGCACGACGATCCGCGATGCGGCAAAGCACTTCGGCGTCAGCAAATCCACGGTACACAAAGACCTTTCCGAGCGGCTGCCGCCGGTCAACCGCGCGCTGTATGCGCTCGTAAAGGAAGTGCTGGATCAAAATCGGCAGGAGCGGCACATTCGCGGCGGTCTTGCCACGCAGAAAAAATACCGTCAATTACGCGCACAAGGAGGTTAAATCCCTCCTTATTTTTATAGATTTTGTTCTTGCATTTTCGGGGTGCTTGCGTATAATATTTTCAGATGATTTTTTAGAAAAGGTGATGTATAGTGTACGATCGAGTGTATAATTTTTCCGCCGGCCCGGCAATGATGTCCGTGCCCGTGCTGGAAGAAATTCGTGATGAAATGCTCAATTACCGCGGCAGCGGTATGTGCGTGATGGAAATGTCCCACCGCTCCAAGGTGTTTCAGCAGATCGCAGACGAGGCGGAAGCCGATCTGCGCAAACTGATGGGCATTCCCGATAATTACAAGGTGCTGTTCATTCAGGGCGGCGCAACGCTGCAATTCTCGATGATCCCGATGAACCTGATGAAGAACGGCAAAGCGGTCTATATTGAGAGCGGCGCATGGTCGAAAAAGGCGATTGCCGAAGCGAAGAAGGTCGGCGAGGTCATCGTTGCGGCTTCCTCCAAGGATCGCAACTACGCCTACGTTCCCGACTGCTCCGACCTTGATATTCCCGAGGATACGGATTACGTCTATATTTGCGAAAACGAGACGATTCACGGTACGACCTATCCGAAACTGCCGAACACGAAGGGGCATATCCTCGTTGCCGATCAGAGTTCGATGTTCCTTTCCAAGCCCGTCAACGTCAGCGACTACGGCATGATCTATGCCGGCGTGCAGAAAAACGTCGGTCCTGCCGGTATGGTCATTGCGATCATCCGCGAGGATTTGATCCGCGACGACCTGACCGATCTGCCGATTTACATGCAGTACAGCGCACACGCGCAGAACGGCTCGATGTACAACACGCCGAACTGCTGGGCGATCTACTGCTGCGGCAAGGTGTTTAAGTATCTGCTCTCCATCGGCGGTCTTAGTGAAATGCATCGCCGCAACGTCGAAAAGGCAAAAGTTCTGTACGACTTCCTCGATTCGTCCAAACTGTTTTCCGGTACGGTGGACAAAGACTGCCGCAGCCTGATGAACGTGCCGTTCGTTACCGGCAGCGAAGAGATGGACGCGAAGGTCGTTGCCGCGACGAAGGCAGCCGGATTCGACAACCTCAAGGGTCATCGCTCCGTCGGCGGTCTGCGCGCGTCGATCTACAACGCGATGCCGAAGGAAGGCGTGGAGGCGCTCGTTACGCTTTTGCGCGAGTTTGAAGCGAACAACAAATAAAGGAGTTCTTACCATGAAAATTCTTGTTACCGACGGCATGGACAAGGGCGCACAGGAAAAGCTTGTCGCGCTCGGTCATACCGTGGACAATCAGTTTTATGAGCCGGATGCGCTGGGCAAAGCCCTGCGCGATTACGACGCGGTGATCATTCGCTCCAAGACGAAGATCCGTGCCGCGCAGATCGACGAAGCCAAAGGCTCGAAACTGCGCGTGATCATCCGCGCCGGTGTGGGCGTGGACAATATCGACGTTGCCTATGCCGAACAAAACGGCATCGCTGTGAAGAATACGCCGCGCGCCTCCTCGCAGTCCGTTGCGGAACTGGCTATGGCGCACCTCTTTTCCTGCGCGCGTTTTATCTCCGTTGCCGGCGCGACGATGCGCCAGGGCGCTTGGGAGAAAAAGGTGTACAGCGGCGGCGTGGAACTTTGCGGCAAGACGCTGGGCATCGTCGGCTTCGGCAGAATCGGCCAGAAGCTGTGCCGGATGGCAAAGGGCATCGGCATGAACGTGATCGCGTTCGACGCCTTCCCTGCTGCTGAGAACGAGGCGAAGTTCGGCGTGAAGTACGTTACGCTGGACGAACTGCTGGCACAGTCGGATTTCGTTTCCCTGCACGCGCCGTCGGCGGATAAGCCGATCATCGACGCGAACGCCATCGCCAAGATGAAGGACGGCGCGATTTTGGTCAACACCTCGCGCGGCTCGAACGTGGATGAAGCGGCGCTGCTTGCGGCGCTCGACAGCGGCAAGATCCGCGCTGCCGGTCTGGACGTCTTTGCCGAAGAGCCGGCAAAGAACGAAGCGCTCTATTCCCATCCGCACGTTTCCTGCACGCCGCATATCGGCGCCGGAACACAAGAAGCGCAGACGCGGATCGGCGCGGAGATCGTGGAGTTAATTACGGCGCTGTGAGCGTCGAATAATACAAGGAGATGCGACAAATGAATGCATATTTGAAGCGAGTCCTGGACGAAACCAAGGCGAAAAACGCGAACGAACCCGAGTTTCTGCAAACTGTGGAAGAGGTTTTGACCTCGATCGAACCCGTGCTGGATGCGCATCCCGAATACGAAAAAGCGTGTCTGCTGGAGCGCATGGTCGAGCCGGAGCGCACGATTGAATTCCGCGTGACGTGGATGGATGACAATCTGCAATGGCACGTCAACCGCGGCTACCGCGTGCAGTACAACGCCTCGCTCGGTCCGTACAAGGGCGGTCTGCGGTTTGCCTCGAACGTCAACCTCTCGATCATGAAGTTCCTCGGCTTCGAGCAGGTGTTCAAAGACGCGCTGACCTGCCTGCCGATCGGCGGCTGCAAGGGCGGCTCGGACTTTAGCCCCATCGGACGCAGCGACGGCGAAGTGATGCGCTTCTGCCAGGCGTTTATGACCGAACTGTACCGCCACATCGGTCCGGACGTGGACTCCCCTGCCGGCGACGTGGGTGTGGGCGGCCGCGAGATCGGCTACCTCTACGGTCAGTATCGCCGCATTGTCGGCGCTTCCGGCATGGGTGCGCTGACCGGCAAGGATATCAAGACCGGCGGCTCGATCCTGCGTCCCGAAGCGACGGGCTACGGCGCGATGTACTATCTCGTTGAAGCGCTGAAACACGACGGTGAGGATATCAAGGGCAAGAGAATTGCCATTTCCGGCTACGGCAACGTCGGCTGGGGCATCATGAAGAAAGCCGCCGATCTCGGCGCGAAGGTGACGTACTTCGCAGGTCCGGACGGCTATATCCACGATCCCGACGGCGTGACCACCGAGGAGAAACTGAACTTCATCCTTGAAATGCGCGCGAAAGACCCGATGCACTGCAAGCCGTACGCCGAGAAGTTCGGCGTCGAGTTCGTCGAAGGCACGAAGTGCTGGGGCGTGAAGGACGTCGATATCTATATGCCTGCCGCAACGCAGAACGACGTCAATCTGGACTGGGCAAAGAAGATCGCCGCATCCGGCGTGAAGTACTATATCGAAGTGGCGAATATGCCCACGACGAACGACGCGCTGGAGTTCCTCAAAGCGCAGAAGCACATGGTCGTTGCGCCGTCGAAGGCGGTCAACGCCTGCGGCGTGTCCGTTTCCGAACTGGAAATGGCGCAGAACGCGCAGCGGCAGTACTGGACGGCGGAAGAAGTCGACGCGAAGATGCAGCAAATCATGAAGAACATCTACAACGCGTCCGTCGAAGCCGCCGAGCGCTACGGTTTGGGCTACGACCTGGTCGCCGGTGCGAATATCGCCGGTTTCCAGAAGGTCGCCGACGCAATGCTGGCGCAGGGTATTTTCTAAGAGGTATAGCGAAAAGGAGCAGCCGTCGACTGCTCCTTTTTTGTGTTGGTACGATGTGTTAAATGACGGATGAGGGTTTTTATTTCATTTGCCCTCATCCGCTCGCGCTTTAAGGCGCGAGCACCTTCCCCCATTTTTCTGCGGAAAACGGG
>JAFSXE010000058.1 GCA_017444195.1 Oscillospiraceae bacterium | reverse complement strand
CGAAAGTGTCATCGTATCTGCTCCTTCCCTATTTTCGCACCGTGTCGTTCGGAAGGGATAAATCCCTTCCCTACGATGGCGTCTTACACCGTAGGGAGCGCATTTATGCGCTCCGCCGTCCGTATGCCGCACCCATAGAACAAAAAAGACGGGCAATGCCCGTCTTTTCGTTATTCTTCCTCGGTTTTCGTGCCGTGCTGCGTCGTTTGGGTCGTCTGGGTCGTCTGCTTCGATTGCTTCTTCGACATGGCTCGTTCCTCCTTTGCTGGTTTCAGTATGCCCCGTTTTTCACGATTTATCCTTCGGCGTAAAAACCACCGCCGCCAGCGCACCGAATACGACCGCCGCGGCAATGCCGCCTGCCGTCGATTCCAAGCCGCCGGCAAACGCGCCGATCACGCCGTTTTGCGAAACCGCCTGCTTTGCGCCCTCGGCGAGCGTGTAGCCGAAGCCGGTCAGCGGCACGGTCGCGCCTGCGCCTGCCCAGTCCACCAAGGGACCGTAGAGTCCCACCGCCGTCAAAAACACGCCGGCAACCACGTAGGAAACGAGAATCCGCGCCGGCGTCAGCGCGGTGCGGTCGATCAGCACCTGACCGATCAGGCAGAGTAAGCCGCCCACGGCAAACGCTTTGAGATAGTCCATTCGCTCACCGCCTTTCCGTGCCGAACGAAACGGCGTGGCAGATGCCGGGAATACTCTCGCCCTGCTGCGTCGAGGTGGGGGAGAGCAGTGCGCCCGTTGCGCAAAACAGCAGATTTTTCAGCTTGCCGCGCTTCATTTCGCGCATCAGATGACCGCACAGCACCGTCGCGCTGCAGCCGCAGCCGGAGCCGCCGGCGTGTACGTCCTGCTTCTTCGCGTCGAAAATCATGCAGCCGCAGTCGTTGTAGCGCGAGCCGAGTTTCACGCCGTCGCGCTCGAAAAAATCCAAAACGATCTGCCGCCCTAAAGTGCCGAGATCGCCGGTCACGATCAGATCGTAGTCCGAGGGCGCAAGACCGAGATCGTCGAAATGCTGCCGCAGCGTGTGATACGCCGCCGGCGCCATCGCCGCGCCCATGTTGTTCGCGTCGGTAATGCCGTAGTCGCAGACCGCGCCCACCGTCGCCGATCGGATAAACGGCGCATCGCCGCCGGACTGTAAAATCATGCACCCTGCGCCCGTCACCGTCCATTGGCTCGTCGGCGTGCGCTGACCGCCGTAGTTCAGCGGAAAGCGGTATTGCCGTTCCGCCGTGGCAAAGTGGGACGAGGTCATCGCCGCGGCATAGGCGGCATAGCCGCCGTCCACCGCACAGGCGGCAAGCAGCAGTGCCTCCGCCATCGTCGAGCAAGCGCCGTATAGCCCAAGGAAGGGAATACCCGTGTCCCGCACGGTAAAACTGCTGGAAATGCACTGGTTGAGCAGGTCGCCGGCAAAGAGCGCGTCGAGATCCCCGTGCCCGACGGCGCCCTTCTGCTCCGCCGTTTCCAGCGCAAGGCGCTGCATTTCACGCTCCGCCTGTTCCCATGAGTCCTTGCCGAACTTCGTATCGACGTTCAAATGATCAAATGCTTCGGAAAGCGGACCTTCGGCTTCCTTCTTGCCGCCGACGGCGGCGGAGGAAAGCACACGCGGACGGTTTTCAAACCGCACGCTGCTTTTGCCGCAATGCTTTTGTATCATGCATCAGCACTCCTTTTTCGCGTAGTATGCGCAAAAAAAGAAAAATGATACAAAAAAGCCTTCCCCCTCTCAGGGGGAAGGTGGCTGCGCCTTAAAGCGCAGCCGGATGAGGGACGCGGCGGAAGCCGCACATGAAAAAGCGGACGGTGTTCACCGTCCGCTTAATCTCATTCGTCGTATCCGTTCGGAT
>JAFSXE010000057.1 GCA_017444195.1 Oscillospiraceae bacterium | reverse complement strand
CAGGCGCTTGGGGTCGGTGGAGAGGGTGGTCTTGCCGGTGCCGGAGAGGCCGAAGAAAATGGCGGTGTGCTTGCCCTCCATATCGGTGTTGGCGGAGCAGTGCATCGACGCGATGCCTCTGAGCGGCAGGTAGTAGTTCATCATCGAGAACATACCCTTTTTCATCTCGCCGCCGTACCACGTGTTCAAAATGACCTGCTCGCGCGAGGTGATGTTGAACGCAACGCACGTTTCGGAGTTGAGGCCCAGCTCCTTGAAGTTTTCAACCTTCGCCTTCGACGCGGTGTAGACCACGAAGTCCGGCTCAAAGTTTTTCAGTTCTTCCTCCGTCGGGCGGATGAACATATTGGTGACGAAATGCGCCTGCCACGCCACTTCCATCATGAAGCGGATCGCCATGCGCGTATCTTTGTTCGAACCGCAGAACGCGTCCACGACGAACAGACGCTTGCCGCTGAGCTGCTTCTGCGCCAGACCCTTGACGGTTGCCCAGACTTCCTCGCTCATCGGGTGGTTGTCGTTCTTGTACTCATCGGTCGTCCACCAAACGGTGTCCTTCGAGTTCGCGTCCATCACGATATACTTGTCTTTCGGCGAGCGGCCGGTGTAGATGCCGGTCATCACGTTGACGGCGCCGAGTTCGCTGACCTGACCTTTTTCAAAGCCGGTCAGACCGGGCTTCATCTCTTCTTCGAAGAGCTGCTCGTAGGAGGGGTTGTAAACGATCTCCTTGACATCATAAATGCCGTATTTTTCCAAATTGAGTTGTGCCATGATATTACTCCTTTCACGATCTCTATTGATTTGGCTGAAAGCCAACTTCGTCCAAATAGCATTATATCATACTTTTCTATTTTTTCTACTGTTTTTTCAAATAAAAAAGGCGCTGCAATGCAGCGCCTTTTGGTCAAGTTTTTTAGTTTGCTTTGATTTTCTTCTGCAGCCAGTCTTTGCCGTCCACAAAACGCGAGACGATGAAGGACGCCACGTAGTCGCCGGCGGCGTTGAGCATCGTTGCGGGCGGATCGATCAGATCGGCGAGCGCAATGGAGATCGGATAGGCGATGGCGAGCTGGTCGGGGAAGAACACCGTGCAGAGCACGAGGTCGCCCGTACCGCCGCCGCCGGGGATGCCGCTCATCGCAACGGAGGCAAACACGGCAACGATAATGGCAAGGATGGCTTCCCATGTGCCGAAGTTCTTGCCGAACATACCGAACAGGAACGCAACCTTCAAAATCGCGCCCATCGCCGAGCCGTCCATGTGCATCGTGGCGCCGAGCGGCAGCACGATTTCGGAAACGTCCTTGGAGATGCCGGTCTTCTCGGCTTCTTCCATGTTGGTCGGAATCGTCGCAACGGACGAGCAGGTGCCGAACGAAACCGCCGCCGGCGCGAACAGGTGCTTGAACATGATCTTTGCCGCACCCTTGCCGCCGCCGAAGCGCGCGTAGATCGGGAAGAAGACAAACATATAGACGAAGCACAGCACGTAGTAGATGATCAGCGTTCTGCCGTAGTCGCCGATCAGCGTCGGACCAAAGGTGGCGACGAGATAGGCAAAGAAGCCGAAAAAGCCGATGGGCGCGTAGTAGGTGATGATCTTCACGGTCTTCATGATGCAGTTCGTGATATCGGCAAGCAGCTGCGCGGTCTTCGTTTCCGGACCGCCTGCCATCTGCACGCCGAAGCCGAACAGCACCGCCGCAACGATCAGCGGCAGAATGGCTCTGCGGCTGAACAGTTCCGTAAAGTCGGGCTTGGTGAAGAAGTTGATGATCAGGTCGGGTACGCTGATTTCTTTGACTTCACCGGCGATCTGCTGATACGAGCCGGTCGTCAGCGGAATCAGACGCGCGACGATGTACATAATCACGGAGGCGATTGCGGCGGTGACCAAGAACGTGGCGATCGTCACGCCCATGACCTTGCCGGCGCGCTTCAGGCTCTTCATATTGGCGATTGCCGACGAGATTGAGAAGAACACCATCGGCACGACAACGCAGAACATCAGGTTGACGAACAGCGTGCCGAGCGGCTCCAGCGCGGTTGCGCCCTCCCAGAAAGCGCCGACGAGGCAGCCGCCGACGATGCCGAGCAGCATCATAATCAGAAATCCGTAATTTTTCAGAAATGACGTTTTTTGCATCAAAAATCCCTCCTGAAAGTTGATGGTCTGCTTTCACTATAGCAAAGGACAGGAAAAAAGAAATGTTAAATAATGCGCAAAAGTATGCAAAAAATGCTCTTGCAGCGAAGAAACGGGGCGGTGCAGTCAATGCACCGCCCCAAAGATTCCTTATAACTCCCACTGGTTTTCGATAGAGGATTGCATGTTTTCGGTGAACGTGCGGAATTTGGCAAAGGCGTCCATCAGTTCGCCCTGCAGTTTGAAATAGCTGTCCATCACGGTCTTGCGCCGCTTCCGATAGACGCCGCTGCGGTGACGGTCCAGCACGATCTCATACTGCTCGCAGATGAGATCGACCGCGTCCTTCCACGAAAGATAGATATCGCGGCTTGCGCCTTCGCCGATCTCGTGCATCTTTTCAATGGTGAGATCACGCAGACACGCAGCGAGCGACGGCGCGTTTTCTTCAATCAGCAAGCCGTTGACGCCGTCGGTCACGCCCTCGGCGGAACTGCTTCCGCGGATCAGCGCCGCGCCGAGCGAACAGGCGGCGGCTTCGCGGACGACGAGCGGACTGTTATCGAACGTCGAGGGAAGCAGCAGCAGATCGCCGCGGCAGTACCATGCGCGGATCTGTTCGCGGTCGTGGAGTGCGCCGGTAAAGAAGCAGACGGCGCCAAGTCCGAGTTTTTGCGCATAGTCGCGGACTTCCGCTTCATCGCCGCCGCCGCCGACAAAGACCATGCGGAACGGGCGATTTTCGCGCTTCAGCGTTGCCAGCGCGTCGAGAATGATGCGGATGCCCTTATACCACATCAGCCGTCCGACAAACAGGAACATCGGCACGTCGCTCGGCAGATCGTAGCCGGCGGTCACCCGGGCAATCGCTTCTTCCGATACTCTGCCGCGCGGCATATCCACACCGTTTTGAATTACGGTATAGTCGCCCTCATAGCCGATGGAGCGCAGGTTTTCGCCCGCGCCGCGGCTGACTGTCCACACTTCGTCGCACGCGGCGACGTTCTGCACCAGCGCACGGATCAGACTATCCTGCAAAAACTTGCCCTGGATGGCATTGCGGATATCAATATCGAATTTCGTATGATAGGTGAAGACCAAGGGCGCGTCCAAAAGATCGCGCAGCTGCCGCGCCAGCAGCGTGGACGCTACGGGGCAATGGCTGTGGAGCAGCTCGACCTTCTGTGCCTGAAGCTGACGCGCCACGTCCGGCGAAAACGGATAGCCGGCGCGGTAGCCGATCAGTTTACTGGTGTCGATGCTCGGATAGCGAACGATGGGGAAGGAAAAATCCTCGTCGTGCGCGTCGGGGTAAGCAGGCGTTACGACGACGGCGCTGCCGTGATGCGCGGTGATGTTGGCAGCGTAGTTCGCCACGGCGTTTGCCACGCCGTCGATCACCGGCGGAAACGAGTCGTTGAGCAGACCGATCGAATGGTTTTCCATGGAAACAGTCATCCTTTCGTGCTATCGGTTGCGAGATTTTTTTCACGCTCTTGGCAGGTGAAGAGCAGGATTTGCCGTTTTGCCGCTTCTTCGCGCAGCAGGTCCAGCGCACGTTTCAGCCGCTTGTCGTCGAAGTAGACGAGCGCGTCATCCAGCACCAGCGGTGCGTCCTCGGGCAGCGCAAGACGCGCGATGGCAAGACGCAGCGCGAGATACGCCTGGTCGGTCGCACCGCTGCTGAGCCATGCGAGCGTATGCGGCGTGACGGCGCCCTGCTCGGTTGCGGTCAGCTGCAATTCGCGGTCGGCGGCAAGCGTGTGGTAGCGGTCGGAAGTCAGTCGGGCGAAGATGCGCCCGGCTTCTTCGTTCAGCTGCGGCGAGAAGCGTGCGCTCAGTTCATCATTGGCTTCACCGAGCGTTTTCATCGCCAGTTCCAGCGCGGAAAGCCGCGCATTCAGTCTGCCGATGCGCTCGGTCAGCCGCTCTTTTTCGGCGGCGAGCGCCGCCGGATCGCCCAAACTCTCCACCGCGCCGCGGTGCTGAGCCAGCGTCTGATTCAGTTCCGCCAGTCGCGCGGAAACGGCGTGAAGCCGCGCGGCGACTTCACCCGGCGTGCGCGTTTCGGCTTCCGCTTCGGGCGGAAGCGTGATTTCTTCGTCGGCGTTCGGCTGCGCCGCCGCCAACCGTCTCGTTGCTTCCAAATTAATTGCGTCGTCGCTTTTCTGCTTCAGCGTCTGCTTGGCATGAAGCACGGCGTTTCGCGCGTCGTTCAGATCATAGATATTTTGGGCAAAGCCGCGGACGGAAAGCAGGATTGCCGCCTGCTCGTCATCCAATTCGGTTTTCTGCGCCGCCTGTGCGGCACGTTCCGCGTTTACGCGCTCGTGCTCCGCCTGTACGGCGGCGTCGTAGTCGCGCAGTTTTTGCGCGTAGGCGTTTGCGGCTGCCGCAACGTCCTGCGCGTTGTAGGCGTTCCGAACGGCTTTGACTTTGTTCGCGTGCAACGCGAAAAGCACGATTTGCCAAACGACCGCCGCGCCGAAGAGCGCGCCGCCGATGACAAAATACCGCAAGATCAGCGCGGCAATGCCAAGCACGGCGAGAATGACGGCAGGAATGCAGACGGGGGACTTCTTCAGGATCTGCGCGTCATCCTTTCCGCGGGCTTCCGCCTCCTCGGCGGAAAGACCGCGCAGCGGCTGTGGCGCGTCGGGCGCGCTCGGCAGACGTTCCTGCGGAGCGGTCCGCGCGGCAAAGTTCTTTTGTTCGGTTTCGAACTGATCCATGCGCCGTTCTAAGGCTTCCAGCGTTTGCTCGTCGGGCAAACCTTCGGCGTGCTTGGCGCTTGCTTCGGCGGCGGCTTCGGCATCGGCGATTGCCTGCCGCACTTTTTTGGCGTTGGCGGCGGCAGCTGCTTTTTCTTTCAGCTGCAAAAGCGCCGCCGCCTTCGTCAGTTCGGCGTGCTCGGCTTCCAGTTTGCGCTGCTCATCCGCAAGATCCAAATCGGCGCGGTGCGTTTCCTCGATCTTATGCAGTTTCGCCGCTACGGCGTCCAGTTCGGCTTGCGCCTCGACGCGTCTGCCGTGCGCGCTGTTGGCGAAAATGTTGTTTTTCCACCGTTTCAGCACCTCGAACACGGCGGAGTAACTTACGGTTTCGTCACCGGTGGCGGCAAGCGACGCAAGCCGCTGCTCCAAGCTCGCTTCCTGCGTTACCGCCATGGCGTTTTGCCCGATGAACGCGCTGCGCTCATACGCTGCGCGCGATACGCCGAGCAGCGCCTGTCCGCAGTTATCGGCGGTCAGTTCCTCGATTTCCGTGCCGGTTTCCGTATGGTAGGCGCGGAACTTGCCCATCGGCGTTCTTGCCGTGCTTGTGCGTTCAATGGTGATATTTTTGCCATTCCAAACAAGATCGATACGCCCCTCCATCGGTTTACCGCTCCACGGAGCGTAGCGCTCCTTGGCGGCAAGGAGCGTTTCCGTTGTGCGCTCACGGGTGTTGACGCCGTAGAGCATGGCAAGTAAAAATGCCGACCACGTTGTTTTGCCGGCTTCGTTGGGCAGGGTGAAGAGGTTCAGCCCGTCGTTGCATTCGAGCGTTTCGCCGTCGAGTTTGCCGAAGACGGCGTGCATCCGAAGAATCTTCACAGCACGTCCTCCTCTCTGCCGTCAATCGCGTCCAGTCCGCGCCGCGTCGCATCCAGGATCAGCGGCTTTGTTTCCGCGTCCGCCGCGTCGTATTGTTCGCGCATTTTGGCGAGGAAGCAGCCGCGCAGCGTCGTTTCGCCGCTTCCGTCCCACAGGTTGACGCGCGGGATCGTATCGTCACGCAGCTGCAGCGCGTAAAAGCGCGGCGCAAGCGCATCGTAAAGCGGTGCGGTTTGAATGGGATCGGATTCGCCGGTCAGCACGATGCGATAAATATCGTTTTGAGTGTCGGCAGGCAGCGCCGCTTCAATGGCGGCGAGCGCATCGCCGCCGACGGCGACGGATAATGTAACATAGCGCGGTGCGTCCAGCGTCACAAAGCGCGTTTTGCAGCCATTCGCGCTGATTTCGCCGAGCAGCACGCCCTTTTCGCCGCATTCGTCAAAGCCGCGTCCCATCGGGCAGCCGGGGTAGGCGTAGACCGTCTTTCCGGCGCGGTTTTCGGCGCACTCGTGGACGTGTCCAAGCGCGAGATAATCCAAGCCGGAAGCGGCGATTTCGCTTTCGGCGATCGGGTTGTATTTGCTTGACGGATTGCCGACCTCGCCGTGCAATACCATAATATTGGTATAGCCGTCATCCTCGTTTGCCACGGTAAAGCCGCCGAGCAGGGCGGGACATTCCGATTGCGTGAAGCCCATGCCGTAAACGGTGCAGCCCAGATCGGGCATCGGAAACGCGGTCATGCGGTCGCCGTCAAATACGTAGACGTTGTCGCTCCACGGCGCGGTACGATAGGGACTGCCGGTGCGGAGATAATCGTGGTTGCCGGGCGCAATGAAGACGCGCGCGCGGCAGTCGGCAAGCGCGGAAACGAGCGCCTCGATCGTTTCGGGGTAGGCGTTTTCCGAATCGAACAGGTCGCCCGAAAGCAGCATCAGGTCGCAGTCGTTTTCGTTGCAGAGGTCGGCGATCCGGCGGATCAGCTGCCGCTGCTGCCGCCGCCGCTCCGCCGCTTTTTCCGCAGGCAGCCCGGAAAACGCCGAATCCAGATGCAGATCCGCCGCGTGCAGAAACTTAATCATAGACGTCCATCCTTTCGGCTTTCGTGCAGACGCCGCCCTCTACGGTGAACAGCACCGCGTGCAGCATGCACGGACCTTCCTCCGGCGCGAAGCGCGAGGTCAGTTCGCCGCGGAACAGCGCAATCGACTGCGCGGCGCGCACGCCCAAAACACCGTTCTTCGGTCCCGTCATGCCGAGGTCGGTCACGTAGCCCGTGCCGTGGGGCAGCACCTGCGCGTCGGCGGTCGGCACGTGCGTATGCGTGCCGAACACGGCGCAGACCTTGCCGTCGAGCATTCGCGCCATGGCGATCTTTTCCGAGGTCGCCTCCGCGTGGAAATCAAGAAAGACCGGCGCGGTGCATTTCGGCAGAATGGTTTCGATGACCTTGAACGGGTTGTCCGGTCCGAAGTCCATGCCGCACCGCCCCAAAAGATTGATCACGGTTATTTCGCCGCGTCCGCAGGGGAACGTGCCCCAGCCGCGCCCGGGCAGCTGCGGCGCAAGGTTGGCAGGGCGCAGGATGCGCGTTTCATCGTCGAGGTACGGGCAGATCTCGCGCCGCCCCCACGTGTGGTTGCCGAGCGTCAGCACGTCTGCGCCGGCGGAGAGGATCTGCTCCGCCTGCTGCGGCGTCAGTCCGACCATCGAGGCGTTTTCGCCGTTGACGATGCAAAAATCCGCGCCGGCAAAGCGGCGAAGCTGCGGCAGCCTTTTCTCCAAAAACGCCACGCCCGGCGCGCCGACGACGTCGCCGACGCAGAGCACGCGAAAATCCATGGCGGACACCCCTTCCTGTTTTTTCCATTGTAGCACAACCGACGGGTAAAAAGCAATTTTTCTGTCGACAGCAATGAAAAATATGCTATAATAGCAGACTGGAAGGGTGATAGGGATGTTTTTGGATCTGGAGGGCAAACCGCGCTGCAAGGTGCAGCTGCATTGCCATACGACGGTTTCCGACGGCAGAAAAACGCCGGAGGAGGTCTTGGAGATCTATCGCGCCGCCGGCTTTGACGCCGTTGCGCTGACGGATCATTGGAAACGAAACGAGCCGGGCGAGTATCGGGGCATGACGGTCCTCTCCGGCGCGGAATACAATATCGGCACGATGGACGGCGCGAGTTTTCTCTATGGCGGCGGCGTATACCATATTATCGGTATCGGCTGCAAAACGCCGCCGGAGCTGGCGCGTTCGCCGAAACTGACGCCGAAGCAGGTCGCCGACGCGATTCACGCGGCAGGCGGCTTGGTGGTGCTGGGGCATCCGGCGTGGAGCCTCAACGACCCGTATACGGTTTCTAAGCAGCCGTTTTACGACGCGACGGAGATTTATAATACGGTGTCCGGCGTGCATCACGGCTGCCGCCCCGATTCATCGCTTTTCGTCGATCTGCTCGCCTGCTATGGCATGACGCTTCCGCTGCTTGCGACGGATGACGCGCATTATTATGATGAAGACGCGCCGATCTCGTGGATCTGCATCGAGGGTGCGGACGCCTCGCAGGACGCGGTTTTGGACGCGGTGCGGCGCGGCGCGTTTTACGCGACGCAAGGACCGGAGGTGCTGGTGCGCCGCGATGGCGACACGGTTTTCGTCCGCTGCTCGCCGTGTGTGAAGATCACGTTCTTTTCCAACCGCGCCCATTCCAAAGATCGTGTGATCCGCGGCGAGAATCTGACGGAAGGGCAGTACGAGTTCAAACAAGTCAAGGTGCTGCGCGACGGTGAGGAGATTTTTGACGAGCGCTTTTTGCGCGTCGAGGTCGAGGACGCCGACGGCAAACGCGCCTGGAGTAATTTCATTTTGCGATAAAAAACACGCTTGAGGGTTTTCCTCAAGCGTGTTTTTTCTTGGAAAGGAGTGGGCGATTGATAATCGCCCCTACGGGAAGATGCCGAGGGTGCATTCGTAGGGGCGAATAGTATTCGCCCGCCGATGCTTTTTGAGCATAAAAAACAGAAGCCGGCGTCTTGGAAAGTGGGGCCACCGTTTCCGGTACAATCCACTCTCTGATACCAACTTCCGAGCATAGTATAATAAAATGGTCTGCCGATGTCAAGAAAGCCTCCCCTGTGTAAGGCAGCGAAGCGGCGCGGTGGGAGTGAATGACTTGCCGGTGGCAAGTCAGAGCCGCCGCGTGACCGAGCCACAGCGAGACGGTGGCGAGCAACGCGAGCCGGAGGGGTTGTACGGTTGGACGAGGTGCAATGCTTGACGGAGGCTTACAATCCCTCAGTCAGCCTGCGGCTGACAGCTCCCTTTACACAAGGGAGCCTTCGGGCGGCAGGTTGCCGCCCCTACGGGTGCAGCGTCGAAAGCGTATTGTAGGGGCGGCTATTAGCCGCCCGCCCGACATGGCGCAAAGTCGGAGCTAACGGGCGATTGATAATCGCCCCTACGAACGCTTCTTAAATATCAGGAGTTGTGGATCAGCGCCGTTTTCGCCGTAGCCGGCTACGAGCAGAAATTCGCGATTGCCCAGCACGCCGAAGCAGCGTCCGTCGCCGAGCGTGGAAGGGAGCTGGTTGCCGAGATACGTCGCGTCGTCCTTCAAAAACGGCACACGATTGCCGCTCGGCAGGGGATAGGCGAGGTTGACGTAACTT
>JAFSXE010000056.1 GCA_017444195.1 Oscillospiraceae bacterium | reverse complement strand
CGATGCCCTTGAGCGTGCCGGACGCCTCATAGCGGAAGTCGTGCGCGATCTCGCCGATGCGGATCGGCAGGTCGCGGTAGGAATGCGTGCGGTTGGCGTAGATGCGCATATGGTGCGGGCAGTTCATCGGACGCAGGACGTACATTTCGTCCTCGACTTCCATGGCGGGGAACATATTCTTCTGATAATGCTCCCAGTGGCCGGAGGTCTTGTAGAGATCGACCGTGCCGACGCAGGGCGTCAGAACGTGCTGATAGCCGAGGCTGATCTCCTTGTCGCGGATATAGTTTTCCAGAATGCGCCAGACGGTGTAGCCCTTGGGCAGGAACATCGGCATGCCGCGTCCCACCAGTTCGTCGGTCATGAACAGACCCAGTTCGCGCCCGAGTTTGCGGTGGTCGCGTGCTTTTGCCTCTTCGAGTTTGCGCAGGTATTCGTCGAGCTGCTCCTTGTTCGGATATGCCACGCCGTAGATGCGCTGCAGGCTCTTGTTCTTCGCGTCGCCGCGCCAATAGGAGGCGTTGCAGGCGGTCAGTTTGATGGCGTTGCCCTTGATTCTGCCGGTGGAGTCGATGTGCGGACCGGCGCAGAGATCGGTGAATTCGCCCTGCGTGTAGAAACTGATGACGGCGTCCTCCGGCAGGTCGTTGATCAGTTCGACCTTATACGGTTCTTCGCGCTCTTCCATGAAGCGGACGGCTTCGGCGCGCGGCAGTTCGAAACGCTCGACCTTCAGGCGCTCTTTGCAGATTTTCTTCATCTCGGCTTCCAGCGCGTCCATATGCTCCTGCGTGAAGGCAAACGGCGCGTCGAAATCGTAATAGAAGCCGGTGTCGATTGCCGGACCGATGGCGAGTTTTACCTCGGGGTACAGCCGCTTGACCGCCTGCGCCAGAACGTGGGAGCAGGTGTGCCAATACGTTTTGCGGTATTCGGGATTTTCAAAGGTGTACAGATTTTCTTCGGACATGGGAATTGCCTCCTTTTCAGATTCGGGGTAGAAAAAAATCCCACCCCTGACGTTGTTCAGGGGTGGGATGACAAGTCATTCCACGGTTCCACCCTGCTTACGGCATCTGCCGTCGCTCGTGACCTCGGTAACGGGAGGGCCCGTCCCGGCATACTCGATTCCGCCGGGCAGCTCGGAAGTGGTTGCTTTCGGATCCATCGGCAGCGCCGCTTGCAGCGGTTGCGGCGCCTCTCTGAGCCGTGACGTGCCGAAGCGTGTCTTCGTCGTCGCTTTTTACCTCAATAATATAGCACCGAACGGGGCGGATTGTCAACCGAATATCCTTGCTTTTTCTGCCGTTTTTTGCTAAAATGGCAAAAAATGAGGTGACAAGATGGATCTTTGCAGCCTGAATGACGTTCGTGCGCTTTTGACGCGCCACGGTTTCCGTTTTTCCAAGGCGAAGGGACAGAACTTTTTGATTGCCCCGTGGGTGCCGCAGCGTATCGCGCGCGACGCCGGCGTGACGAAGGAATGCGGCGTTTTAGAGATCGGACCGGGCGTCGGACCGCTGACGAAAGAACTCTGCGCGGCGGCAGGGAAGGTCGTTGCCGTAGAGATCGATGAAACGCTTCGTCCCGTGCTTGCCGAAACGATGGCGGACGCGGAGAACTTGGAACTGATCTTCGGCGACTTTTTGAAGATGGACGCAGCCGCATTGGCGCAGGAAAAGTTCGGCGGCTTGCGCCCGATGGCGTGCGCCAATCTGCCGTACTATATCACCTCGCCGATCCTGACGAAACTGCTGGAGAGCCGCGCATTCCAATCGGTCACGGTCATGGTGCAGAAGGAAGTCGCGCTGCGCATCTGCGCCAAGCCGGCTACGGCGGACTACGGCGCGTTTTCCGTTTTTTGCCAATATTACACCGAACCGCAGGTGCTGTTCGACGTGCCGCCGGACTGCTTCGTGCCACAGCCGAAGGTAACTTCCGCCGTTGTGCAGCTGAAAACGCGCGCCGCGCCGCCGTGTGAGATCGCGGACGAAACGATCTTTTTCCGCGTCGTGCGCGCCGCGTTTGCCCAGCGGAGAAAAACGCTGCTCAATTCCGTTTCGTCTGCCTACGGCGAAAAGAATAAGCAGGAGTGGGAGCGCGTTTTGCTCGACTGCGGCATCGCGCCGACCGTCCGCGGCGAAACGCTGAGTATTTCCAAATTTGCTGCGATCGCCAATCGCCTTGCCGCAGAAAAAAGGTCTTGACAAACGGACTTTTCCGGCTATAATAATAGGGCGCATAGGGGATTGGTGTAACGGTAGCACACCGGACTCTGACTCCGTTTGCGGGGGTTCGAATCCCTCATCCCCTGCCAAAAAAGAACAGGCACCCACCGGGTGCCTGT
>JAFSXE010000055.1 GCA_017444195.1 Oscillospiraceae bacterium | reverse complement strand
GCGGCTGCAATCGCATCCTTATACTCCATGACGTAGGGCGCGGCGACAAGCTGATGATAATACGCGTTTCCGGGAAGATCGATGTGCTGCGCGATCACTTCCACGATCGTCTTCGCTTCCTCGGCGGTATAGTGCATAAGGTAGGTGATCGGCTCGCGGATGACGTAGTACAGCGGAATGAGAATCAGCAGCGGCACGAACGACCACAAACAGCCGCCGAACATGCTGACGCCTTCCTCTTTGTAGAGTTTGGCGGTTTCCTGCTGCAGTTTCTGTTTATCCTCGCCGCATTCGATTTCGAGCGCTTTCAGGCGCGGCGAAAGACGCGACATTTTGAGCATGCTCTTTTTGCTCTTCGCGGCAGGACCGAGAAGCAGCAGTTTCAAAATGAGCGAGAACAAAATCAGCGAAATGCCGTAACTCCCGGTGAGGGTGTTGAGCCAATCCAACAGATAGCCAAAGGGGATCGTAATCACTTTGAACATTGCCGTGTTATCCTCCTGTGAAGGTAAGGGTTCGACTCCCCTTACCTTGAGTTAGGGGACGGGATCATAGACCTCGCCCCTGTGGAACGGATGACAGCGCAAAAACCGCCTCAGCGCAAGCCAGCCGCCTTTTGCCGCCCCGTACTTTTCCACGGCTTCCAGCGCATACTGCGAGCACGTTGGAACGTACCGGCAGCGCGGCGGAAAGAGGGGAGAGATACGTTTGCGGTAGAAGCGGATCAGGCAGAGCAGAAGGCGTTTCATTCCTTATCCTCCCGATAGAGCCCGAGCGAGCGGGCGAGCGAAAGGTAGTCGCGTTCGAGCTTGGCATACGGCGCCGTGACGGCGCGGCTGCGTGCGACGACGATCACGTCGATCCCGCGGCGAAAGCCGCCTTCGTGCAGGCGGTAGATCTCGCGCAGACGGCGGCGAAGGCGGTTGCGCACGACGGCGCAGCCGAGTTTGCCGCTGACGGTCAGCCCGATGCGGTTGCGGTCGGTGCCGTTTTCGCGGAAATAGAGCACCAGACTGCCGTTTGCGGCAGACGTGCCCTTGCGATACAGTCGGCGAAACAGCCGATTTTCTTTCAGCGAGCCGGAAAACAGCATGGCGCGCACCTCTTAAAAAGGTTATCGGAACGAAAGAATGGGGCGAACAGAAATCCGTTCACCCCTATACGCCAAAAGCGGTATGAGCAGTCATGGCGGAATTAGGCGGAGAGCTTGGCTCTGCCTTTTGCGCGGCGACGGGCGAGGACCTTGCGGCCGTTGGACGTTGCCATGCGGCTTCTGAAGCCGTGGACTTTGGATCTGTGACGCTTTTTCGGCTGATAGGTGCGAACGGTTGCCATGTGGGGACACCTCCTGTCAAGTGTTGCTCAACAACTGCAAATGCAGTCGCAGCGAATGAAGTTAGATGGACATACTGCGCCCATGCGGGAAATATTATACCGCAAAGGGGCGGAAAATGTCAATGTTTTTTTGCGGAGGGGAGTATCTTGTAAATAACGGCTGCCCGTGGTACAATATCTATGTATTTTACAAGGGGGCGTTTGCGATGACGATGCTTTTTCCGGCGCTGCTTGCCGTGGCGGCGATTGCTGCCGACCAGTGGAGCAAGGCGTGGATTGCGGCGCACTACGCCGATTACGTTGCGCAGTATCTTGCTGCGCCGGATCGCTTTTACGGCGTGCCGTCGTCGGCGCATCTTCCCGTGCTTTCCGGCGTGGTGCATTGGACGTTCCAACCGAATACCGGCGCGGCGTTTTCCTTCGGCGCCGGCAGAACGTGGTTTTTTATTCTCGTTACGTTCGTTTTCTTCGGCGTGGTTGCCTATGCGCTGCATAAAAAATGGTTTACCGGCGCGTCGCTTTGGGGGCTTGCGCTCGTTGTCGGCGGCGCGGTCGGCAATCTGATCGACCGCGTGGCGCGCGGCTTCGTTGTGGATATGATCGAGGTGGAGTTTATCCGCTTTCCCGTGTTCAACGTGGCGGACTGCTGCATCTGCGTCGGCGCGGCGGTGATCGTGCTGGCGGTGCTGCTGGAGGATAAGAAGCATGAAACTGATCGCTGACCGTGAAGGCGAGCGGATTGACGCTGCCGTTGCACGTATTTCCGGCGAGCTTTCGCGCGCTGCCGCGCAGAAACTGATGGAGCAGGGCTTCGTCACGGTCGGCGGCGTGCAGGTAAAGAAGAATTATAAGGTTTCTGAGGGGGACACGATCGAGGTCGCTTTGCCCGAAGTTCAGGACGTCGGTCTGCAGGCGGAGGATATCGCGCTGGACGTTGTCTACGAAGACGCGGACGTGATCGTTGTCAATAAACCCAAGGGGCTCGTGGTGCATCCGGCACCCGGACACAGCGGCGGTACGCTCGTCAACGCGCTGATGTTCCATTGCGGCGACAGCCTTTCCGGCATTGGCGGCGAACTGCGCCCCGGTATCGTCCACCGTATCGACAAGGATACGTCGGGACTGATCCTTGCGGCGAAAAACGACGCGGCGCATCGCGACCTTGCCGCGCAGCTGAAAACGCACACGATGGCGCGGACGTACGAGTGCTTGGCGGTCGGCAGCTTTCGGGAGGATTCGGGAACGGTGGATGCGCCGATCGGGCGCAGCGAAAAGGACCGAAAGAAGATGGCGATCCGCGCCGACGGCAGAAACGCCGTGACGCATTGGCAGGTGCTCGGACGATACCGCGGCTACACACATCTTCGCTGTTATTTGGAAACTGGCAGAACGCATCAAATCCGCGTGCATTTGGCGAGCATCGGGCATCCAATCGTCGGCGATACGGTTTACGGCAAAGCCGCGCTTGGCTTTGACAGCCAATGTCTGCATGCGGTCGGACTTCAGTTCCGCCATCCGCGCACGCAGGAAACGATCCGCTTGACTTGCCCGCTGCCGCCGGATTTTGCCGCGGCATTGGAAAAACTGAAACGACAGGGGGATGCCTGAATGAACTGTATGCGCTGCGGCCGTGAAACGGCAGAGGGCGAGGCGTTTTGTCCTGCCTGCTTAGAAAACAAAAAGTCCGGCGCCGCACCCGAGTCGCTTGATCGCAAGAGCGTGTTGTGGGTGGAGCAGAAGATTCACGCAACGCGCGCTGCCGAAACGCCGAGGGAAAAGCGACCGATCTCCGCCAAGACGCTTCGCACGCTGCTGATCGCCACGCTGGCGGTTTTGCTTGCGGTGATCGGCGGTGCGGTGGTGGAACACCTCCATTACCGCGATTATGAAACGCTCCGGCACGATCTGGCAATCCGCGAAGCGGACATCACGCTGCGCGAAAAAGAGGCCGATGCGCTTGATGCAAAAGTTGCGGAAGCAGAGCGTCAGCTTGCCGAAACGAAAGCGGAGCTGGCAAAGCAGTCGTCCGCGTCGCGGAAACTGGAAACGATGAAGCGCGAAGTGGATACGCTGACGCAGGATAATACCGCGCTGACCGAGGAAGCGGCTTTCTGGCGCAGCAACGTCGTGTTCTATTCCATCGGCAATGATTGGTATTATCATTATTACGGCTGCAAAAACCTCAATCTTTCGCTGCCGTTCCAAGTTTATACACCCGAAACCGCAACGACGATCGGCGGATTGCTGCCGTGCCCCGTCTGCGGTAAATAAAGCGACAGATGCGGCTGCCCGATCAACGCGGGCAGCCGCTTTTTGCGTCTTCACAAATTATTTACAAAAACCAATTGACTTTTTCGGGAGCAAGTGGTAAATTATCAATCGAAAGGAATGAGTGCTAAAAACTCATCGGGAAGGCAGGGATGAATATGGAACTGACCGAGCGAAAAAAGAAAATTCTGCGTGCGATTGTGGAAGAATATATCCGGACGGCAGAGCCGGTAAGTTCCAAGACGATTGCCGTGCTGCCGGAGATTGCGGCATCGAGCGCAACGGTGCGCAACGAGATGAGCGATTTGACCGAGATGGGTTATCTGGAGCAGCCGCACACGTCCGCCGGTCGCGTACCTTCGCCTGCCGGCTATCGGCTTTATATCGACGAGCTGATGCAGGATTATTCGCTGACCGCCGCCGAAACGCAAAACCTCAAACAGGCGATGGAAGGTCGGCTCAAGCAGTTTGACGACGTGCTGGCGCAGGCGAGCAAGATCGTTTCCAAGATGACGAACCTGCCGGCGTATTCCGTGGCGTCGCACACCGCGCTGCCTACGGTGAAGAAATTTGAACTGATCCTCGCGGAGGAAAACAGTTTTATCCTTGTGGTGATGACGTCGGGCGGCGCGATCAAAAATCGGCTGATCCGCCTGCCGCTGGATTGCACGGAGCAGGATCTCAAGATGCTGTCCGCCGTGCTGAACGCCGCGATGACGGGACTGACAGAAGCAGAGTTCACGCCGGAGGTGCTGGACCGCGTAACGCGGTCGGCAGGCAAGGTGGAGGGGCTTGTGCCGATCATCGTGGATTTCGCGGTGAATTTGCTTCAGGCAGAGGCGAAGGATGAGGTGTTCCTCTCCGGTGAAATGAAACTGCTCGGGCAGCCGGAGTTCCGCGATCCCGATAAGGCACAGCAGCTGCTCACGCGGCTCGATGAAGAAATGATCTCCAACCTGCCTGCGGCAATCGGTCCGAACAGTCGGATGAAGATCCTCGTCGGGCCGGAAAACGTGGCGGAGGAACTGAAGGACACCAGCGTGGTAATGACGCGGTTCGATATCGGCGACGGTATGCAGGGCATGATCGGCGTGGTCGGTCCGACACGAATGGATTACGCGCAGATCACCGCGCGGCTGACGTATTTCACGGAGAGTCTCAGCCGCATGTTCGCCAAACCCGAAAAACCGGAACTGCCGGAAGCGAAAAAGTGAGGCATTAGGAAATGGCAAAGAAAGAATCAAAGAAACCCGAAAAGCCGCAGGAAACCGAAGCCGCCGAAACGGCGCCGATCAGCGAAGCGGAAGCGGAGCTGGAGAAAGTCAAGGCGGAGCTGGCAAGCGAGCATGACGACCGTCTGCGGCTGGCGGCGGAGTACGATAACTACCGCAAGCGGACGCAGAAGGAGCGCGATGCACTCTATACCGAGATCCGCGCGGAAACGGTGGGCAAGTTCCTGCCGGTATTTGACAATCTGCAGCGCGCACTTGTGCAGGAGACGGCGGACGAGGCCTATAAAAAAGGCGTCGAAATGACGATGACCGGTCTGCGCGAGATCATGACCGCACTCGGCGTGACCGAGTACGGCGAGGTCGGCGAGACCTTTGACCCGGCGAAGCATAACGCGGTGATGCACTGCGAGGATGAGTCGCTCGGCGAAAACGTGATTGCGGAGGTCTTTCAAAAGGGCTTCTGCGTCGGTGAAAAAGTGATCCGCTTCGCCATGGTTAAAGTGGCGAATTGAAAACATAAATAATTTTAGGATATAGATTTGGAGGAATGACTTATGTCGAAAATCATTGGTATTGACCTTGGTACAACCAACAGCTGCGTAGCGGTTATGGAGGTCGGCGAGCCCGTCGTTATCGCAAACGCCGAAGGTAACCGCACCACCCCGTCGGTCGTCGCGTTCAGCAAGACCGGCGAACGCATGGTCGGTCAGGTCGCAAAGCGCCAGGCCGTCACGAACCACGAACGCACGATCTCCTCGATCAAGCGTGAAATGGGCAGCGATTACAAAGTGACCATCGATGACAAGAAGTATACCCCGCAG
>JAFSXE010000054.1 GCA_017444195.1 Oscillospiraceae bacterium | reverse complement strand
GTCCGGAAATCTGGCGCGACACGGACGGAAACGTTGATATCTTCGTTGCCGGCGTCGGCACAGGCGGCACGATCACCGGCACGGGCGAGTATCTGAAATCGCAAAATCCCAACGTCACCATCGTCGCCGTTGAGCCGGACGCGTCGCCGGTGCTTTCCGAGGGCGTCGCCGGTCCGCATAAGATCCAGGGCATCGGCGCCGGCTTTGTTCCCGACGTGCTGAACACCGCTGTCTATGACACGGTCTTCCGCGTCAAAAACGAGGACGCCTTTGCCGCCGCCAAACGCTTGGCAAAAACGGAGGGCATCTCCGTGGGCATCTCCTCCGGCGCGGCGCTCTTTGCCGCATTGGAACTTGCAAAGAAGCCGGAAAACAAGGGCAAGACGATCGTTGCGCTCCTGCCCGACAGCGGCGACCGCTACTATTCCACGCCGCTGTTCACCGAATAAGACAGAAAAAGAGAGGGTGCTTTGCACCCTCTCTTTTTCTGTCTTACAGCAGCGTTGCAACAACATACACAATGTACGCGCAGACCCACGCAACCGTACATTGCCACAGTACCGCAAGCACGGTCTTTGTGCCGGAGTGCAGCTCGCGCTTCATCGCCGCCACCGCCGCGATGCACGGCGTATAGAGCAGCGTGAACGTCAAAAACGCCAGCGCCGAGCGCGTGGAAAACAGCGTTTCCAGCGGTGCGCCGCCAAGCAGCACGCCCAGCGTGGAAACAACGGATTCCTTTGCCAGCACGCCGGAGATCAGCGCCGTGACGCAGCGCCAGTCACCGAAGCCGAGCGGCGCGAAGATCGGTGCGATCAGCTGCGCAACCAGCGCAAGCAAACTTTGCGCGTTATCCGTCACCACGTTCAGCCGCTGATCAAATGTCTTTAAGAACCAAATCACGATCGTTGCGATAAAGATCACGCCGAACGCGCGCTCCAAGAAGTCTTTTGCTTTTTCCCACAGCAGCAGCGCCACGCTCTTCATGCTGGGGAAACGGTAATTCGGCAGCTCCATCACAAACGGGATCGGCTTGCCGCGGAACAGCGTCCCTTTGAGCAGCAGCGCGCAGAGCACGCCGACGACCATGCCGCCGAAATAGAGCCCGATCATCACCAGCGCGGCGTAGCGCGGGAAAAACGCCGCCGAAAACAGTCCGTAAATGGGAATCTTCGCCGAGCAGGAGAGAAACGGCGTCAGCAGGATCGTCATGCGGCGGTCGCGTTCGGAGGAAAGCGTCCGCGTCGCCATGATCGCCGGCACGGTGCAGCCGAAGCCGAGCAGCATCGGCACGATGCTCTTGCCGGAAAGTCCGATCTTGCGCAGCAGTTTATCCATGACGAACGCCACTCGCGCCATATAGCCGGTATCCTCCAAAACCGAGAGGAAGAAAAACAGCGTCACGATGATCGGCAGGAACGAAAGCACCGTGCCCACGCCGGTGAAAATACCGTCGATCACCAAACTCTGCACCACGGGATTGATGCGGTATGCCGTCAGCGCGCCGTCCACAACGGACTGCAATCCCTCAATGCCAAGCGCAAGCCAGTCGGACAGCCGCTGCCCGATCACGTGGAACGTCAGCCAGAAAATCACGAGCATCGCCGTGAGGAAGATCGGCAGCGCCAAATACTTATTCGTCAGCACCGCGTCGATTTTAACGCTCCGCTGATGCTCGCGGCTCTCCTCCGGCTTTGTCAGCACCTGCCGGCAGAGATCTTCAATAAACGTATAGCGCATATCCGCCAGCGCGGCGTTGCGATCCATGCCGTGCTCCTCTTCCATTTGGCAAACGGCGTGCTCAATGCCGTCCAGCTCGTTCTGGTCGAGCTGCAATTCCTCGCGAATTTCGCTTTCGCCCTCGATCAGTTTCGTTGCGGCAAAGCGAACGGGGATATTCGCCGCCGCTGCATGGTCTTCGATTTGGTGGCAGACCGAGTGGATACAGCGGTGTACCGGACCGCTGCGGCAGAAGTCATAGACCGTCGGCCGCGCCGCTTTTCGCGCCGTCTGCACCACCTTGTCGATCAGTTCCGTCACACCCTCGCCGTTGACCGCCGAGATCGGCACGATCGGCAGACCGAGTAGCTGCTCCATCGCCGCTACGTCAATCGCGCCGCCGTTGGCGCGCAGTTCGTCCATCATGTTGAGCGCCAGCACCATCGGCACACGCAGCGTCATCAGCTGCAAGGTCAGATAGAGGTTGCGCTCCAAATTCGTCGCATCAACGATGTTGATAATGCAATCCGGGTGCTGCTTCAAAACAAAATCGCGCGAAACGATCTCCTCCGCGGTGAACGGGCGCAGCGAATAGATGCCCGGCAGATCGACCACCGTGCAGTCCTTCTGCCCGCGCACGCCGCCGGATTTCTGATCCACCGTCACGCCGGGGAAATTGCCAACGTGCTGATTGGCGCCGGTCAACTGGTTAAACAGCGTCGTTTTGCCGCAGTTCTGATTGCCGACAAGGGCAAACATCATGTTCCGGCACCCTCTTCCAATTCAATATTCTGCGCGTCTTCCTTGCGCAGCGTCAGCGTGTAGCCGCGCAGCCGCAGCTCCATCGGATCGCCCATCGGCGCGATCTTCGTTACGCTGACTTCGGCGCGCGGCGTCAAGCCCATATCCAAAAGCCGCAGGCGAAGCACGCCTTCGCCGCCGACGGCGCGAATCGTTCCGCTCTGCCCGACCGGTAACTCTGCAAGCGTCATGCCCTGTTCCTCCGTTTTTTCTGTATCCTCTGCATTATATCATTTTGCCGCTCAATTTACAACGGGGAAACCCCTGCGCCGATTGTTTTTTGGCGCAGGGGTTTTCATTTTAAATAAACTTTTCTCGCTCCGCGACGGCAATTGCATCGCAGCGGTTGTTAAACTCGTTTTCCTCGTGACCCTTGACCCAATGGCAGCGGACGGTATGCGTTTCGGTAAGCTTAAGCAGCGTTTCCCAAAGATCAACGTTCAGCGCCGGCTTGTTATCCGCCTTGCGCCAGCCGCGTTTTTTCCACGAAACCGCCCAGCCCTTGTCGAGCGCGTCCACCACGTACTTGGAATCGGAATACAGTTCCACTTCACAGGGCTCCTTGAGCGCCTGCAATGCGGCGATCACGCCGGAAAGTTCCATGCGGTTGTTCGTCGTCTGCTCCTCGCCGCCGGAAAGGACTTTTTCCTTACCGCCGTATTGCAAAATCGCCGCCCAACCGCCCGGACCGGGATTGCCCGAGCACGCGCCGTCAGTATAGACGGTCACCGTTTTCATTGCTGCGGCTCCTCCGCCGTTTCGGGCGCTTCTTCGGTTTCTTCCTCCTCCGCTTTTTCCACGCAGGAAAGCGCGATGATCCGGTCGCCGTCGTCCACGCGCATCACGCGCACGCCCTTGGTGTCGCGCCCGTAGACGTTGATGCTCTCCACCGGCATACGGATGATCGTGCCGCCGGCGGCGATCAAAAGCAGATCCTCGTCGCCGTTTACCACGGCAATGCCGGCAACGTCGCCCGTCACGTCGGACAGGTTGCCGTTGCGCAGACCCTTGCCGCCGCGCGACTGCGGCAGGCGCTTGCCGTCAGACAGACGCAGATATTCCGCAAGCGGCGTCCGCTTGCCAAAGCCGAATTCCGTCACGGTCAGAAGTTCCGCATCGGGACGGTACAGTTCCGCACCGACAACGCGGTCGTCTTCCGCCAGCGTAATGGCACGCACGCCGCCGGCGTCGCGTCCGGTCGGACGCACGTCCGCCTCGGCAAAGCAGATCGCCATGCCCTTTGCGGTGCCGAGAATGATCCAGTCATTGCCGCCGGTGTGGAACACCGATACCAGTTCGTCGTCCTCGTCGAGCGAAAGCGCGCGGATGCCGGTCGTGCGGTTGGTGTCGAGCGCCGAGAGTTTCAGCCGCTTGACCTGACCGAGCCGCGTGACCATCACAAGGTATTCTTCGTCCGGGAAGCCGTCGGTCACGACCATGGCGGAAATCTTCTCCTGCGGCTGCAGCGGCAGCACGTTGACCGCCGGCGTGCCCTTTGCGGTGCGCGATGCTTCGGGGATCGTGTAGCCCTTGCGGCTGATCACACGACCGAAGTTCGTGAAGAACAGCAAAAGATCATGCGACGAGGCGACAACCATCGTCTTGACCCAGTCTTCCTCTGTCAGCGAGGTACCGGTGATGCCCTTGCCGCCGCTGTTCTGCGTGCGATAGGTATCGGACGCAAGGCGCTTGATGTAACCGGTGTTCGACAGCGTGAAGCAGCAGTTTTTCTGCTCGATCACGTCCTCGTCGTTGATCGCGTCCTCGGCGTCGGTAATCACCGTGCGCCGATCGTCGCCGAACTTGTCGCGGATGGCGATCAGTTCGTCCTTCAGCACGCCGCGCAGCTTGACCTCGTCGGCAAGCAGTTCGCGGTAATAGGCGATCCGCGTTTCCAACTCGTCATATTCCGCCTGCAATTTCTCGCGGTCAAGACCTTGCAGCGCTTTCAGACGCATATCCAAAATCGCCTGTGCCTGAATATCGTCCAAGCCAAAGCGCTCCATCAGCCGTTCTTTCGCATTGTCGTAGCTCTCGCGGATGATGCGGATCACTTCGTCGATGTTATCCTGTGCGATCAGCAGACCTTCGAGCAGATGCGCGCGCTCCAGCGCTTTTTTCAGATCAAACTTCGTGCGGCGAAGCAGCACGTCCTCCTGGAACGCCAGATATTCGCCAAGCACCTCTTTGAGCGTCAATACCTTCGGCTGCGTCTGATCGTTGACCAGCGCAAGCATGATGACGGAAAACGTCGTCTGCATCTGCGTCTGGCGGTAGAGTTTATTCAGCACGACCTGCGGATTGGCGTCGCGCTTGAGTTCGATGACCACGCGCATACCGTTGCGGTCGGACTCGTCGCGCAAATCGGAAATGCCTTCGAGCCGCTTGTCCTTCACCTGATCGGCGATCGAACGGACGAGCATACTCTTGTTGACCTGATACGGCAGTTCCGACACGATAATCCGCGTGCGGCTCTCCTTGCCGTATTCTTCAAACTCCGCCTTGGCGCGGACGGTGATCTTGCCGCGGCCGGTTTCATATGCCTGGCGGATGCCGCTGCGGCCGACGATGATGCCGTGCGTCGGGAAGTCCGGTCCTTTGATATGCTGCATCAGATCGGCGACAGACGCCTCGGGATCGTCCAGCAGGCAGACGCACGCGTCGATGGTTTCATTGAGATTATGGGGCGGGATATTTGTCGCCATACCGACGGCGATACCGCTCGATCCGTTGACCAGCAGGTT
>JAFSXE010000053.1 GCA_017444195.1 Oscillospiraceae bacterium | reverse complement strand
GGGGCAAGCCGCTGGCGGCGCTGCTCGGCGCGTTCCGCGCGCAGATGGAGCTCGGCGTGGGCGCCATCGGCGGCAAGGATTCCATGAGCGGCTCGTTTGAAAACCTCGACGTGCCGCCGACGCTCGTTTCGTTTGCCGTCACCACCGAAAAGGTGAAAGACGTTGTTTCCAACGAATACAAAGCCGCCGGCAACCGTCTCGTGCTTTTGAAGGCCGAAAGCGACGAAAACGGTCTGCCGGAAACCGAATCGCTGCTTCGGGTGTTTGACCGCGTCACGGATCTGCTGCGCAGCGGCAAGGCGGTCTCCTGCTACACGCCCGGTCTCGGCGGTATCGCCGAAGCGGCGGCCAAGGCGGCCATCGGCAACGGCTTCGGCGTGAAATTCAGCGACAAGCTGACGCTGCAGGATCTGTTTGGCTACTGCTACGGCGCGTTTCTGCTCGAAGCGGCCGAACCGGTTGCGGACGCGGTCGACGTCGGCGTTGTGACCGACGACGGCAAGCTCTCGTGGCAGAGTGAATCGCTCGATCTTGCAAACTATCTCGATCTGTATGAAGGCAAGCTCGAAAGCGTTTATCCGTGCAACATCGAAAACAAAGAGACAAACGCGCAGAACTTCACCTATACGGCAACCACCCGTCCCGCACCGGCAATCAAGGTTGCAAAGCCGCGGGTGCTGATCCCGGTCTTCCCGGGCACCAACTGCGAATATGACAGCGCCAAGGCGGTGCGCGACGCGGGCGGCGAGGCGCAGATTCTCGTGATCCGCAACCTCTCTTCCGCGGCCATCCGCGAAAGCGTGGACGCCTTTGCCGACGCGTTGCAGCGCTCGCAGATGGTGTTCATCCCCGGCGGTTTTTCCGGCGGCGACGAACCCGAGGGCAGCGCCAAGTTCATCACGGCGTTCTTCCGCAACGCGAAGATCAAGGAGGGCGTCACCGAGCTGCTCGAAAGCCGCGACGGCCTGATGTGCGGCATCTGCAACGGCTTCCAGGCGCTCGTCAAACTCGGCCTCGTGCCGTTCGGCAAGATCATCGACACAGACGAGACCTGTCCCACGCTCAGCTACAACACCATTGCGCGCCACCAGTCGCGCATCGTGCGCACGCGGATCGCCTCGAACAAGTCTCCGTGGCTCTCTCTGATGCAGCCCGGCGACATCGTCAGCGTGCCGATCTCGCACGGCGAGGGCCGCTTCCTCGCGTCGGAAGCGCTGGTGCGGCAGCTTGCCGCCAACGGCCAGATCGCCACGCAGTACGTCGATCTGGACGGCAATGCGACGAACGACGTGCATTTCAACCCGAACGACTCCGTCTGTGCCATCGAGGGCATCACGTCGCCCGACGGCCGCGTCTTCGGCAAGATGGGCCACAGCGAGCGCGTGGGCGAAGGGCTCTATAAAAACGTACCCGGCAATTATAATATCCGCATGTTTGAAGCGGCAGTCAAATATTTTAAATAATCAATAAAATGCAGGAGGGTTTCCCATGGCGTATCTGACCGACATTGAAATCGCACAGCAGTGCAGCATGCGGCCCATCACCGAAATCGCGGCGAAGGCCCACATCGACGAAGCTTATATCGAGCAGTACGGCAAGTACAAGGCAAAGATCGATCCGAAGCTGCTCAAAGACACCGACCGCCCCGACGGCAAGCTGGTGCTTGTGACGGCGATCACGCCCACGCCGGCGGGCGAGGGCAAGACCACCACGACCATCGGTCTGGCGGACGGCCTTGCCAGAATCGGCAAAGACGTCACGGTCGCTTTGCGCGAGCCCTCGCTCGGGCCCGTGTTCGGCATCAAGGGCGGCGCGGCCGGCGGCGGCTGGGCCCAGGTGGTGCCGATGGAGGACATCAACCTCCACTTCACCGGCGACTTCCACGCCATCGGCGCGGCCAACAACCTGCTCGCTGCGATGCTGGACAACCAAATCCAGCAGGGCAACCGGCTGTGCATCGACCCGCGGCGCATCACCTGGCGCCGCTGCGTCGACATGAACGACCGCCAGCTCCGCAACGTCGTGGACGGCATGGGCGGCATCGCCGACGGCGTGCCTCGCCAGGACGGCTTCGACATCACCGTCGCCTCCGAGGTCATGGCCGTGTTCTGCCT
>JAFSXE010000052.1 GCA_017444195.1 Oscillospiraceae bacterium | reverse complement strand
GAGGGGCAAAAAAGCCTCCCCTGTGTAAGGGGAGGTGGCATTTGCGCAGCAAATGACGGAGGGGTTGTAAACTCTCATCAACAGCCGCACCTTGAACAATGTCCAGCCATACACACCCTCGCCTTCGTCCCCCTCACCTGCGTGCCGTTCGACCGCACGCTGATCGACGCCGCCGCACTCACCGACGCGGAACGCGCCTACCTCAACGGCTACCACGCATGGGTTTACGAAACCCTTGCTCCCCACCTCTCTGCCGCCGACCGCACGCTGCTCGAAATTGCGTGCGCAGAGATTTGATCCTCCGCACCCGTAGGGGCGATGATCAATCGCCCGCTCCAACCGACTCCCTGCTTGTCGGACGGGCGCATACTATGCGCCCCTACAACGCGCCCTCGATACCGCACCCGTAGGGGCGATTATCAATCGCCCGCTTCTCCCGACTCTCTGCTTGCCGGACGGGCGCATACTATGCGCCCCTACAACGCACCTTCGTCCACCGCACCCGTAGGGGCGATTATCAATCGCCCGCCATTTTCCTCTTTGAAAGGATTTGCCTATGATTCTCCCAAAACGAAAACCCAACCGCTTAGAGAATTATGATTATGCCTCAAATGGTGGGTATTTTCTTACGTTTTGCACACAAAACCGCGCCTGTTTGTTATCCCAAGTTTTCGCGGGTGCAACGGACTGCGACGCACCCGAAATTCAATTGACAAAAATCGGTCAATACGTGAATGATGCCATTCTTTCTGTACCTGGTCATTATCCAAATGTGGTTGTCGATTCCTTTGTCATCATGCCGAATCACGTGCATTTGCTCCTGCGTATCGAAAACGACGGGCGATTGATAATCGCCCCTACGGTCAGCCGAATCGTGAAGCAGTGCAAAACTGCCGTTACCAAGCAATGCGGTATCCAAATTTGGCAAAAGGGCTTTTACGATCACATCGTTCGCGATCAGCAGGACTTCCTCATTCGCGCAAAATACATTGCAGATAATCCCGCAAAATGGTTGGAAGACGAATACTATTCTCCGCACCCGACAATTCGCGCCAACCCGTAGGGGCGATGATCAATCGCCCGCTTCACCTCGCAACACAAAAAAGCAGGTAGCACATGCTACCTGCTTTTTTCTTCTTACCCTTATTCCTCAATCGCCGCTTCGGGGGCGTTTTTTTTGACGCTCTCGATGCCGTTCAGGCAGCTCGGCTTGGACTTGTAGCCCTCGGACGTGGCGATGATCTCGCCGTTGCCCGCTTTCAGACGGAAACGGAACTCGCCCGCCTTGTCGGTGTAGACCTCGAACTTCGGATGCTTCTGCGCGACGATCGGCTCGACAGTCTGATCTTCGACCGCGCCGACGCAGTTTTTCTTGACGCTGGCGATACCGCCCAGGCACGCGCTCTTCGACGAATACACCTCGGAGGTCGCAATGACTTCGCCGTTGCCCGCCTTGAGATCGAACTTCACACCGGTCTTGGTTTCCTTCACAACAAATTTACCCATAACGATCTTCCTTTCTATCTATGGCGGTAGCCGCCGAATTATCCCCAGTCGTCGCCGAGGTCGCCTTCGATCGTTTCGATGCCGTATTCCACGGTAAACAGACCGTTGTTATCCACGATCTTGCCGCTGCCCTCGCAGGCGACTCTGCCGTTGCATTGGATCGTCGCGCTGTTCGTCAGCGTCACGCCGTCTTTTATCAAAAGATCCTTGTTGATCGTCAAATCCCCGGTCAGTTCAAAACTCTCCGCCACGACGATCACATCGCAGTCGCCCGCATTCGCCGCGATCAGTTCCGCTTCGCTGCGGACTTCCACGGCGGTCCGTTCCTGCACTTCCGCTTCGGCGCACGACGCCAGCGGCGCCATGCCGTCGTCGAGGATAAACGCCTTGACCGACGCCGCCGTGTCAAACGATCCGCCGACCGACCATGCGCCGTCTTGTACGGCAGCCGTCTGCGCGGCAAGCATCTTGCCGTCCGCATCGTAAAACGCAACGATCACCGCGCCGCCGTCCGCCGTGCCGCGCACGGTAACTTCGCCGCCCGAAATCGTCGCTCTTTCGATCGTAACGCTCGCCGCCGCGCACATCACGCACAGCATCGCGCAAAGCAGCGCGAACGCGCCGAGCCGACGCAGAATTATCATCTCGTTCACCCCACGGTTTTCTTTTTTTCATCATACCAAAAAACTCACCCGTTTGCAAGCGGAAAATCGTGCCGACGCACCCGTAGGGGCGACCATTGGTCGCCCGCTTCTTCCGACCCTGTACCGTATCGACGGGCGGCTGATAGCCGCCCCTACAACGCCCCCCGACGCCTTCCCGTAGGGGCGATTATCAATCGCCCGCCAAAAACCACAAAAAAGCAGGTGCATTGCACCTGCTTTTTTCTCATTCTTTTCTCTTGCCCAAATACGCTTCCTTCACGCCCTCGTCGGCGTAAAGCGCCGCGCCCGTGCCGGAAAGCGTAATGCGTCCCGTCTCCAAGACGTAGCCGAAGTCGGCCGCCTTGAGCGCCATGTTCGCGTTCTGCTCGTTGAGCAGCACCGTGATACCGGCGTCATTGATCGTGCGGATGATCTCAAAGATATTCCGCACGACGAGCGGCGCAAGACCGAGCGACGGCTCATCCATCATAATCAGTTTCGGTTTCGCCATCAGCGCACGTCCGACGGCAAGCATCTGCTGTTCGCCGCCGGAGAGCGTGCCGGCAAGCTGCCACGAACGCTCCTTCAGCCGCGGAAACAGCGAATAGACGTACTCCATATCGTCCGTCAGATTGTCCTTGCGCAGATACGCGCCGATCTTGAGGTTTTCCAGCACCGTCAGGTTCGGGAACACACGCCGCCCCTCCGGCACCATCGTCACGCCGCGCGCCACGATCTTGTCCGGCGACAGACCGAGAATATTCTCGCCGTCGAAGAGGATCTCGCCTTCGGTCGGCTTCACGATGCCCGAAACGGCGCGCAGCGTCGTACTCTTACCGGCGCCGTTCGCACCGATCAGCGTCACGATCTTGCCCTTCTCCACGTCGAGCGAAACGTGATCCACGGCGCAGATACCGCCGAAGCGGACGGTCAGATTGCGGATTTCCAAAAGATTACTCATCGTCCGCCACCCCCAGATACGCGTCGATCACGCGCTGATTGGACTGGATCTCCGCCGGCGTACCGGCAGCGATCTCCTTGCCGAAGTCGATCACGTAGATGCGGTCGGAAATGTCCATGACCAAATTCATGTGATGCTCGATCAGCAAAATCGTCAGATCGAACTTCTTGCGGATCTCCACAATGAACTCCGAAAGTTCGACCGTCTCCTGCGGATTCATGCCGGCAGCCGGCTCGTCGAGCAGCAGCAGTTTCGGATTCGTGGCGAGCGCACGCGCGATTTCCAACTTGCGCTGCTTGCCGTACGGCAGACTCGTCGCCAGTTCGTCCTTGACGTCGGCAAGCCCGACCAGCTCCAAAAGTTCGAGCGTCTCTTTGCGCTGCCGCGCCTCCTCCTTGTAGTTGAGCCGCAGCGCCGCGGTGAAGAGATTGCTCGTCCGCCGCAGGTGCTTCGCCGTCAGCACGTTGTCGAACACCGTCATCGACTTGAACAGCCGAATGTTCTGGAACGTCCGCGCCATGCCGAGTTTCGTCAGGCGGTCGGGCGTCTTGGCGATCACGTGGCGGTATTCGCCGTTATGTCCGCCGGCGTAGAGTTTTTTCATCTTGCCCTGCGGATGATTTTCGATGATCTTCTCACCGCAGAACCAAACCGCGCCGTTCGTCGGCTCGTATACGCCGGTGATCGCGTTGAACGCGGTCGTCTTGCCGGCGCCGTTCGGACCGATCAGCGCGACGACTTCATGCTCGTACACGTCCATCGTCAGATCGTGGACGGCAAGCACGCCGCCGAACTGCATCGAGATATTTTCCGCGTGGAGCACGCACGGTCTTTCACTCATTTCGCCGCGCCCCCCTTCTTGGAAAACAGTTTCGCAAAGAAGTCATAAACGGAGATTTCCCGCGTGCCCATGATGCCCGTGCGGAAGAACAGCACGACGATCATGATCAGCACGGAAAACACGACCATGCGGAAGCCCGGACCGAGCAGCGGCACGCGTGCGCCTGCCGCCGTGTAGGTTTCCAGATCGAGGAATTTCAGCCACCATTCGCTTGAGGCGTAGTAGATAAACGCGGCGATCATCGAACCGGAGATCGAGCCGATGCCGCCGATGACGACGACCAGCAGAATCTGATACGTCATGCTCGTGGTGAACGACACGGACGAAACCGAACTGTTGCACATGGCGAGCATCGCGCCGGCAATGCCGCAGAAGAACGAACTGGTGATAAACGAAAGCTGCTTATGGCTGGCAAGATTGATGCCCATCGCCTCGGCGGCGATCTCGTCGTCGCGGATCGCCTTGAATGCGCGGCCGTAGGTCGAATTGACGATCAGAATGATCAGCAGAATACACGTGCCGGCGATCAGCGCGTAGATCCAGATATGCTCCGGCGCGGTGAACTTGTTGATCGGGTCGGGACCGTTCGTCAGCGGTCCGAAGTTCTGCAGCTGCACCAAGCCGCGCACGATCTCGGCAAAGCCGAGCGTGGCGATGGCGAGATAGTCGCTCTTGAGCCGCAGCACCGGCAGACCGATCAGAAACGCAAACACCGCCGCCACGATACCGGCGCACAGCAGCGCCGGCACGATCGGCATCTGGAACTGAATGAGACTCGCGCCGTAGTTGCGGAACACCGAAGCGCGCAGTTCCACGGGGATCGTGAAGATCGCGTAGGTGTACGCGCCGAGCAGCATAAAGCCCGCCTGTCCGAGCGAGAACAGCCCCGTAAAGCCGTTGAGCAGGTTCATCGACACCGCCGCCAGCGCAAAGGTGAACACCTTGCGCAGCACGGAAAACCACATCGACGTCGTCGGCGCGAGCAGGTCAATGGCGATCACCGCGGCGAGCAGCACCAGGACGAGTGCAAGGTTGCAGATCGCGCGTTTGTTCTTTTCCCAAAACGTCTCTTTCATGCCTTACACCTTCTCCGTCAGTTTTTCGCCGAACAGACCCGTGGGCTTGACGACGAGGATCAGAATCAGCAGACCGAACGAAATGACGTCGCTGAAGTCCGCCAGACCGAACGCCTTCGCCAAACTCTCCACCACGCCGATGATCAGCGCGCCGACGACCGCGCCGGGCACCGATCCGATGCCGCCGACGACCGCGGCGATAAACGCCTTGATGCCGGGCGTGGAGCCAGCCATGTGGTTGATGCCGGTATTTTTCGCGAAGTACAAAATCGAGCCGACCGCCGCCAAAAACGCGCCGATGGCGAACGTGATCGAAATCACGCGGTTGATCTTCACGCCCATGAGCTGGCTCGTCTCGAAATCACGCGACACCGCGCGCATCGACATACCGAACTTCGTGTGGTTGACGATCAGCACCAGAATCACGGTCAGCACAATCGCCGCCACGGGCGAAAGGAAGACCGCCAGTTTGTCCTTCACGCCGAAGAGCTTGACGCTGTCGGAAAGAAACGGAATATCGGGGAACTGCTTACTCAGTCCGCCCGTAATGTACGAAACAAGGTTTTGCAGCAGATAACTCACGCCGATGGCGGAGATCATGACCGACATTCTCGGCGCCTGCCGCAGGGGCGAATAGGCGCATTTTTCAATGAGAAAACCGATCAGCACCGTCAGCGCGATCATGATGATGATCGCCGCGCCGATGGGCAGCGTCGGGAAATTCGCGCACAGATAGATCAGCAAAATGCCCGACACCATAAACAGGTCGCCGTGCGCGAAGTTGATCAGTTTCAAAATACCGTAGACCATCGTATAGCCGATGGCAACGAGCGCGAACTGACCGCCCGTGGCAAGTCCGCGAATAAGATACGGTACAATATTCATCGTATCATCCTTTCAAAAGAAAGTACGGTAGGGGCTGTCCCCTACCGTACTTTTCAGCAGGATTTATTTGGAGACGAGATCCCACGCGAACTTCGCCATGACGGAGCCCTGGAAGGGATCGAGGAAGCAGGTGCGGAAGTAGTAGTTGTTGCCCTCGGTAACGGAAGCGTTCGTGCAGGAGATGCCGATTGCCGGCATACCGGCGGCTTCAAACGTGCTGGCGGCGGCAATGGAAACGCCGGAGCCGTAGGAGCCGAGGGAGATCAGCGCGCCCTGGTTGACGATGTTGGAAGCCGCCGTCACGGCGTTTTCTTCCAGCGAGCCGTTGTCGGAGAGGTACGTCACCACGGTGTAGTCCACGCCGCCGATGGTAACGACGTTATCCAGCGAGTTGGCGTATTCGATGCCGAGGACTTCCTGCTTGCCGCCCGCGCCGTTCGCGCCGGAGGTCGGCTCGTAGACGCCGATGACGATCTTGTGGTTTGCCTTGTCGAGCGCGATGCCGGAAGCGTCATACGCAGTGGCGGTGCCCTGCGCGGCGTCGTTGGCAACGGTCTGCACCGTCACGAATTCAAACGCGCCGTCGCCGGCTCTCTTGATGTAGGCGCTGTCCTTGATGGCGTCGCCGTTCTGATCGAATTCGATCTTGCCGGTGACGGCATTTTCATAGCTGAGCGACCACAGCGCCGTCGCAACGTCCACGCTGGTGAGGTCTTCGCCCTTTTCTTCCGCAGCGGCGCGGATCGCGGCAAGCGCCACGTTGTACGCGTCGAAGCCGAGCGCGGAAACTGCCGCAACGATGTCGTTGCCGCCGTTCATCTCGTACTTGTCGGCGTTTTCGTTGAGCCACGCCTTGAAGCCGGAAACGAAGTCCGCAGCCGCGGTCGAGGAAGCGTCGTTCTCATCGAAGAACGTGGAGCAGTAGACTTCCAGATCGGTGCCCTTCACGGCGTCGAGGATAACGGAAGACTCCCACGTGTCGCCGGCGAGGATCGGGCATTCCACACCCAGATCGTTCGCGTTCTTCAGCAGGTTCGCCGCCACGGTGGTGGAGTTCGGCGCAAAGATAACGGCGGCCTTGTTGTCGAGCGCCTTCTGCAGATAGTCGGAGAAGTTGGTGGTGTTGGTCGGGAAGGTTTCCATCACGACCGTGCCGCCCAGACCTTCAAACGCAGTCTTGAAGTTGTTGGCAAGACCCAGCGAATAGGTGTCGCCTTTTTCGGCAAGCACGTAGGCAACGAGGCCTGCGCCTTCACCGGACGGCTGAGCAGTCTCGCCGCAGCCGACGAAGCACACGCAAAGAAGCGCGGCGCAAAGAAGAAGTGCAAGAATCTTTTTCATTGGTTGTTCCTCCTTATTTTCTGCTAATGCAGTTTGGAATATTGTACCACGTTTTAAGGCGTAGTCAATGCGGCGGCAAAAAGTTTATGCAATCGTCACAAATTCCCTACCCCGTTTTTGTGTTTCTATACAATACTTTTGTCCGTCCCACGCGGACAAAATCAAAAAGGATGGTAAACGGACCGCAGAAAAATTGCACCATGCACCGTACCCTCGCCACTCTCCCCGTAGGGGCGGGCATTGCCCGCCCGTGCCTTCCCCCTTCGGGGGGGAAGGTGGCGCGTAGCGCCGGATGAGGGGCATACCCCCCGTTTTTCATCTTTTTCATATTCAATCTCCTTTCTTCATTTGCACCGTGTC
>JAFSXE010000051.1 GCA_017444195.1 Oscillospiraceae bacterium | reverse complement strand
TGGGTGCGACGGCGGCGGTAATGACGTTCGACGTGCACCCTTCGGTATATTTGCGCGGACAGAGCGTGCCGCTTTTGACCGATAATGCCGAACGCGAACGGCGCATGAAGGCACTCGGTATCGAGGAAGTGCTGCTTTTGCGCTTTGACGCGGTTCGGCAAATGCCGTGGCGCGACTTTGCCGAACAGATGCTCTTCGGTCAATATGGCGCGGTCGCGCTCGTCTGCGGCGAGGATTTTCGCTTCGGCGCAGGCGGCGAGGGCACGGCGGAAAAGCTGCGGCAGTTCTGCACATCGCGCGGCGCACGCTGCACGGTGATCGGAAAGGTTGCCGTAGACGGCGAGATCGTGTCTTCCACGGCGATACGGACGCTGATTCAAAACGGCGAGATGGAGAAAGCGGCGAAGATGCTCGGCGTACCGCATACGCTTACCGGCACGGTGCAGGTCGGAAATCGGCTCGGTCATACGCTCGGCACACCGACGGCAAACGTGCCGTTTGCCGAAAGCAGCGTCGTGCCGGCGTTCGGCGTCTATGCCGCCGAGGTCACGGCGGAGGGACAGACGTACAAGGCGGTCGTGAACGTAGGCGTGCATCCCACGGTCGGCGCTTTGGGGAAACCGATTGCGGAAGCGTGGCTTCAAAACTTTAACGGCGATCTTTACGGCAAGCCGATCCGCATTGCGTTTTTGCGCCGACTCCGCGGCGAACGCAAGTTCGCAAGCGTGGAAGAGTTACAAAAACAAATGCTAAAAGATGCAGAAATGCTATAAAAAACGGATGTTTTCCTTTGAAAACATCCGTTTTTAATTATACCTCTATAATCACCGGCAAGATCATCGGGTCGCGCTTTGTTGTACGCGCAAGGTAGTTGGCGATCTCGTTTTTGATCGCCGTTTTGTAAGCGGCGTGATCGCGGACGCGCCGCGCGCGGCAGTTGCCCATCGCGTGCAGGGTGACGGATTTCAAGCCGTCCAGCAGATCGCCGGCTTCCTTGACGTAGATAAATCCGCGCGTGACGATCTCCGGCTCGGCAATGACGCTGCCGTCCTGCGCCGACACGCTGACGATGGCGACGATCATACCGTCTTCGGCGAGGTGCTTGCGGTCGCGCAGCACCACGCCGCCCACATCGCCGACGCCGGCGCCGTCCACCAGCACCTGTCCGGCAGGTACGCTGCCTGTCAGTTTGCAGGTGGTCTTGGTCAATTCGTAGACCTGTCCGATCTCGGTAAGAAAGATGTTCTTCGGCGACATCCCCATTTTCTGCGCCAGTTTTGCATGTGCGTGCAGATGCCGCTGTTCGCCGTGAACGGGGAAGAAGAAGCGCGGCTTTAAGAGCGCGTGGACAATCTTCAATTCCTCCTGACAGGCGTGACCGGAGGCGTGAAGATCGGCGGATTTGTCGTGGACGACGTCCGCACCCTTGCGGTACAGTTCGTTAATGATCTTGCTGATGGATTTTTCGTTGCCCGGGATCGCAGACGCGGAAATAATCACGCGGTCACCGGCTTGAATATCCACCTGCTTGTGCATGGAAAACGCCATGCGATAGAGCGCGGACATATTTTCGCCCTGCGAGCCGGTGGAAACGATGACGACCTTGTTTTTCGGCAACGTCTTGATTTCGGAAATATCCACCAGCGTGCCCTGCGGCACTTTGAGATAGCCGAGTTCCAGCGACACCTTCAAAATGTTTTCCATGCTCCTGCCCGTCACGGCGATTTTTCTGCCGTAGCGGTGCGCCACGTCGATCAGGCTTTGCAGACGGAATGCGTTCGAGGCAAACGTCGTGACGATGATGCGCTGATTGCAGCCCTTGAACTGGCGGTCAAAGCCGCCGGCAACGATGGATTCCGAGGCGGAATAGCCGGGGTTTTCCACGTTGGTCGAATCGCAGAGCAGCGCCAAAACGCCCTGCTTGCCGAGTTCGCCGAATCGTCCGAGGTCGGTCATGCCGCCCGGCGCAGTGGGATCGATTTTGAAGTCGCCGGTCATGACGACCGTGCCGACGGGCGTGTGGATTGCAAACGCCGCAGCGTCGGCGATCGAGTGGTTGACGCGGATAAATTCCACGCGGAATGCGCCGGATTGCACGGTGTCGCCGGCTTCGTGGGTGTAGATTTTGACTTTGTCCGCCAGTCCGTGCTCTTCCAGTTTCAGCTGCACCAGTCCGGCGGTCAGTCGCGTGGTGTGGATCGGCGCGCGAAATTCCTTCATCGCGTAGGGAATCGCGCCGATGTGGTCCTCGTGCCCGTGTGTGACGAACAGACCGCGAATACGCTCGCGGTTATTTACGAGATAGGCGAAATCGGGAATGACAAGATC
>JAFSXE010000050.1 GCA_017444195.1 Oscillospiraceae bacterium | reverse complement strand
TTTTTCATCCTGTTTCTCCTATTGATAGTATTTTTCAATACCGCCGTATCCCAAGAGGATGTTGCCGTTTCGGGTCTTTTCCAGAAAACTCTTCAGCCGCTTTTCAAAATCCGCCGGACGCTTCCGCGCCGCGTCGACATAGGCAACGCGAATGCGCCGATAGGACTCCGAAAATGCCGTATAGTTTCGCCACGCCGTTTTGTCCCTGCGGATCGCATCGAGAATGTCCTCGGGAAAAACGAACGGTTTTTGAATGACGGGCAATACACTCGGTCGGATTTTCGGATGGATCATGCCACGGGCATCGAGCCAAATCAGCCGCTCAATATTCGGCTGAGAATACGCGCTGCCTTTCCGCCGCGGCGTAAACCGCCGCAGCTGATGCGTTTCGTCCAGCGTTCCGGCCTGTCCGTCGATCCAGCCGAAGCAGAGCGCCTCCTCGACTGCATCGTTATAGGAAACGCCCGTCTCTCCCGACGCTTTCGTGGGAAAGACAAACCACACTTCCGTACAGCTTTCAAAGTGCTGAGAGAGCCATTCGCGCCACGCCGCGCGATCGCTCGCATAAAACGTTTCCCTCACGCGCCGATCTCCTTCCCGTATCGGTAAATCATCGCAAAAACAGCAAAGATAAACACGACCGTCAGCGCGATATTCGCCATCATATTGCCGCGCAGAAGCAGCATCAGTGCCGCAAAGCCGCCGCTGACCGCCGCGGCTGCCCATGCCAACTGCCGGTACTTGCGGCAGACCGTTTTGGCGTGCCGTCCGCCCATGGCAAACAGCATACCGAAAAACAGCGCAAACGACCCGATCAGAAACAGCAATTTCGGCATCAGGCTGATACTTTCTTCTCGCATGAATTCCAGTCCGTTCGTAATATTGTTCAGGGCGAAAATAAGAAAAATATGGAAAAACATATAGCCCAGCCCGTTTGTTTGCTTTTCACGGTCAATGATGTGGTCATAGAAATAGCCGTAACTCAAAAACAGCCCCACCACGATCAAAAACGCCATCAGCGCAAAATACGTGCTTCGCAGGGAAAACACGCCGTCGAAATACGCGGCGATCGCAATGATCATCTCGCCGAACGTAAAGACCACGTAGAGCATCGCACGCTCGGAAAGATGCGAAAAATCAACGTAATCCGCGCTGCTCCGCTGCCCGAAAAACACGACCGCCGCCATGCCTGCCAAAATCGCCGCCAGCGAAAGACCCGTATTTCCAAACGCCCGAAACGCCCAAATATCCGCCAGCACCAGCGCCGCTTCGGCAAACAGGATCGCCGCCATGCGCCCGATCTGCCGCCTGCGCTGTGCGTCGCCGGAAAACGTGCGCAGTTCGGTGAGATACTGAATGCCGATATTGACCAAAATCAGCGCCCACGCAACGTGATACTGCGTGTGATACGCCTGCCAGTCCGACCGAATGCCCTCGCCGATGAAGTACAGCAGGAACATATTGACAAACAGAAACACGTGCTCGCGCACGCTGTGTCTGCCGTAGACGTTCACGTAATAGGTCGTATAGTTCCAAATCTGGATGACTGCCAGCGTACTTACGAGATACGCCAAGAATGCCGGCAGCGCCACAAAGCCGTTGGCAAAATCGTGAAGCAGCGCGTTGTTCCGTCCGATGATATAGACGAAGATCAGGTCATAGATCAGTTCGATGTATTCTACTTTTTTCTCTTTCATTGCCTGCTATCTCCCTCTTGAAAGGCACACGAAAAAATCCTTGATCCGCGCAAGGCACTCGCGCGCCTCGCGGTAGCTTCTCCCGAAATAGCTTTCTCTTTGCGCGTCCGCGCCATAGGCTTCCATGCCTAGTGCCGACGCGATATAAAGCGCACGGTACAGGTGGTATTTCTGCGTTACGATGATCACACTTTTCATGCCGAAAACGTCCTTTGCGCGGACAATGCTTTCATAGGTGGAAAAGCCGGCAGCGTCCGAAAGAACACACGCCTGCGGCACACCCTTGGCGCCTGTCAAATAGTCCGCCATGACCTGCGGCTCATTGTAGTATTCGCTGTCGTAGTCGCCGGAAACGAGGATCGTATCCGCCGCGCCGGCACGAAACAGCGCCGCGCCGAGCTCCAGTCGCTCTTTCAGCATCGCGCTGGGCGCGCCGTTCCGCACGCCTGCGCCGAGAATGAGTATACAGTCCGCCTTTTCTTCGGGAAGTCCCGAAACGATCTCGCCGTCCATGGTTTCAAGCGTCAAAATGTGTGCGCCGCCGGAAACGATCACCACGGTATGAATGACCGCGAAAACGGTCAGTATAACCGCAAACACAAGGATCAGCCTCCTGCATATTGCTTTTGACTTTTTCTTGACTCCGTTATCCATTTACGTTGTTTTCTTTCCCTTCTGCAACGACGCGACCGCACGCGAGATAGGATAAAACAGGCGTGCGACTGCAGAACTCTGCAATAGCTAAGCTTATCATATACACGACAATCGTTTTCCACAATACCGCCGTTAACGATACCGCCGTTAACGATGCCGCCATTTCGAGACGGGCAAAAATACGAAGCAACAGTGCGTGCATAAGGTAGATCGGAAACGTATGTTTTGCTGCCGTATGAATCAGTTTTCTGACCGCAGCTGCATCTGTCGCCGGTATTTGCTTCACCAGTAAAAACACGCACGACGCCAGTAATATCTCAAAACCGGCGCTTTGGCTTTGAAATGCCGTGATATATTCTCCTGCGGCAGACGAACGTAGGACAGTTCCCGTGAAGATAATCGCAAAGACAGTTGCCGCTGTAACACAAAGCGCAACCTTTGACAAACGCATCTCTGTCTTCCCCAAATACCAGCCAAGAATAAAGCTTGCAAGATGTCCGGAAAACAAGTCTAGTGCTTTTAGTACATCAAAATCGAGGTACATTGCGCTAAAAGCAGGCGCAACAATTCGCACAGCGGACAGAAACTCAATAAGGATGATGATCCCCAGCAGAAGCCGCTCGCCCTGTTTGCTGAGATTTCTAAGCCCTACACAAAGCAGAGGAGAAATGAGATACATCCCCACGAGCGTATACATAAACCAAAAGGAAACATTGATCGGTTTTTGTAGCGCCGAAATTGACAGAATCCATATTTTTGACGCCGAAAAGTCGCCTGTAAATAACATATCCCAAAAAATATGTAAAACACTCCAAAACATCAGCGGAACGACAAGTCGCGGCAATCTCTTCATGAATAGTACCTTGACATCATTTGTCTGCTCGCTGGCAGTTAGCAGATAGCCGGTAATCATGAAAAACAAAGGAACAGCACAAAAAGCAAAGCTGCTCATCGCAGCCAAGCAGAACCAGCCGACATGTCCTGCAACATCTGTGCGAAGCCCCCCTGCTGCTGTATGCATGAACACCACGAACACAGATGCAAGAATCCGCAATAAATCGATATAGAAACTACGCTTTTCCACTCTACTCCTCCCATCCGCAAGACAAAACGCTTAACGCAACATCTCTGTGTGCCAAAAGCACACTACTTTGCGCTCCATAAGCAATTCACGCTTTCTCTTCGCTGGTCGCTCGATTCCAATTCAAAACCGCAACGGCGGCAAGCACAAGCAGGATACCCAGCGCGGAGAACACCGTCAGCGGCTCGGCAAACACGAACACGCCGAACAGCGTCGCAACGATCGGCTCAACCGTCGCAAGAATGCCTGCCTTTCCTGCCTCCACCGTGCGAAGTCCGAGCGTGTAGGTAAGATACGGAATGACCGCCGTCACCAGCGCCGTCAGGCAGCAGAAAAGCAGCAGCAAAATCGGATTTTCCGCTGCGGCAAAGGTATTCGCCATATCCGCAGGGCGGCAAATCAGCCACGATCCGACAGCGGCGAATAAAAACGTGTACGTCGTTACGGTATAGGGCGAATAACGCCGCAGCGCGACCGTCCCCAAAATGCTGTAGAGCGCGTAGCCGAAGCCGGCGCCGAGCCCGAAAAGCAGTCCCGTCGTCGTGATTCCTTCACCGGATATGCCGGACACCAGCACGCATCCGCCGAACGCGAGCGCAAGCGCAAGCAGTTTCCTGCCGGTCAGTTTTTCACGGAAGAACAGCGCGCTCATCAGCATGATCCAAATGGGCGAGGTATAGAGCAAAATCGCCGCCGTGGAAAGCGGCATCATCGTCATCGCGGTGTAATAGCACACGGTAAAAAGCAGGACGCTGCCGAAGCCAAGCCCCAAAAACAGCGGCAGATCCCGCAGCGAGATGCGAAATCCCTTCGGGTCCTTCGCAAGCAGCAGCACGGCAAAAACGAGCGCCGCCAGCGTAATGCGGATCGACGCAATCTGGATCGCGCTGAACCCGTCGGCAGTCAGTTTCCGGACAAAGAGCCCCATGCTGCCCCAAAAGCATCCGGCAAGCACGATCAGCGCCGGACCGTAATTCTTCGTTTTCGTCATCAGTGTCGCTTCCTTTGTGTCTTTTCTCAATGCAATTTTGTTATTGCTTGCAAAGCAAACATACCGTCTCCACATGGCTTGGGACAATAGCGTGAATAAAAATGCTGTTATTCACGCTGCCCACACGACCCTCGGCGTCAGGAATATGCCGTTGACCGGTTGAGTCAGGACACCCGGATCGATTTCATTGTCTCGGCAAACCGGTATTTGTCGATTTAACCTTTCATAGCAAATCAAGCAGTTCCGCAAGCATTGATATTGTATATTCCGGCATTTCATCGTCCGACTGCGGTTCATGGTACGCGCCGAGTCCGCGCTTCAAGCGAACTGTGTGAATTCCAAGACGATTTGCCGGTGCCATATCATTATCCATGCGATCACCGACCATGACTGCGTTTTGCGGGCTGCAATCCGCTTGCTTCAAAGCCCATTCAAAAATCGCCGGATCTGGTTTTGCCATACCGAGTTCTGCGGACGCAGCAATAATGTCAAAGAATTGAAGCAGATTCCAATTATTCAGACGCTGCTCTGTGCCATAGTTCTGATTAGCAATCACACCGAGTTTATATCCACGTTGCTTCAGTTCTGTCAAAGTCGAAACGACATCGGAATATGGCACTTCATCTTCACTGTGCCACGGCGTCTTTGTAAGGCCAAAGTAATCTATTGTTGACAAATCACCGTTTAGCCCTTTCCGAATCATTTCAAACCGTTTTTCACGATATGCTTCCTCTGTGATATCTGTACCTGAAATCATTTCCATGATTCGACGAGTGTCAGCCGCTGTTTCATCTATCAGAGTCGAACCGAGGTCAAAGAATATCCATTTTATACCTGCAAGCATACTACTATCCTCAAACAAATATTCCGATTTATTTCTTACATCTACCTTCGGACATCGAAACTACAGTTACAGCCCGATTTGACAACAATCCGATAGTCTCAATATCCGATTTTTGCCCTCGATAGCGAAACGAGAGTTACAGCAGCGGATTTCCTCTATTTTGCTCTCTCGCTCCGTGGAAACTTATCCATGCTCCCGCTGACGGTCAAAACACGCAAATGCCCTGTTTTCAAGCCATTTTCGACCCTTTGACCTCATTTCCTTGACAGCAGAACGACAGTCTCCACATGCGGCGTGCGGGGGAAGAGGTCGACCGCATCGGCAGAAACGAGCCGATAGCCGACGGCGGCAAGCCGCTTCACGTCGCGTCCCAATGTGCCGGAATCGCACGAAACGTAGACGATCCGATCCGGCTGCATCGTTTCCGCCGCCGCAATCACATCCTCGCCGACGCCCTTGCGCGGCGGATCGACGACCATCACCGTGGGGCGCAGCCCTTCCTTTGCCAGTTTCTGCGCCGCTGTACCTGCGTCCGCACAGAAAAAACGCGCATTTTGGATGCCGTTTTCCCTTGCGTTTGCTTCTGCATCGCGCACCGCTTCGGGAATAATCTCCACGCCGATCGCCTCGCGCACGTGCTGCGCCATGACCAGCGTGATCGTGCCCGTACCGCAATAGAGATCCAGCAGCGTATCGTCCTTTGTCAGCGCGGCACGCTCCGCCGCCAGCGCATAGAGCCGCTGCGCCTGTTCGCGGTTGACCTGATAAAACGAGCGCGGCGACAGGCGAAACCGCAGGCCGCAAAGCGTGTCGGTAATCGCACCGTCCCCGTAGAGTGTGGTAAATTCGCCCGACAACACGACGTTGCCCGGCGCGGTATTCTCGTTCAGCACGAGCGTGCTTACCTGCGGCGCGGCTTCACGGACCGCCGCGATCAGCTCCGCCGTATGCGGCACGGATTTGCCGTTCACAACCAAACACGCCAGCGCCTGTCCCGTTCCGTCCGCCGTGCGGACGAACACGCGGCGCACCAAGCCTTTGCGCGTTTTTTCATCGTAGGCGCGGATACCGAACGCGCGCATCCATGCCACGACCGCGCCGCGAACGGCGTCCGCCGTTTCGGACTGCAATCGGCAGGACGATACCGCGATCAGTTCGTGGCTTCCGGCGCGAAAGAAACCGGCGTCCGGCTTGCCGCCGACCGTGCCGACAGGGAAAATCGCCTTGTTGCGATAACGATCCTGCTGTTCCGCGCCCAAAATCGGCACGGCTTCGATCGTTACGCCGCCGAGCCGCACGAGCGCGTCTCTCACGCGCTGCGCCTTAAAGCGCAGTTCTTCCTCATAATCCATATGCCGCAGCGCACAGCCGCCGCACTTTTCATCCGTCGGACAGTCCGGCATAATCCGGTGCACGGAAGCACCAATCACGCGAACCAAAGAAACGTAGGCCTGCTGCTTGCCGACCTTATCCACGCGCACCTCGACCGTTTCGCCGTCGATTGCGCCGCGCACGAACGCAACCATGCCGTCCAATCGGCACACGCCGCGCCCATCCGCGTCATAGCCGCAGATCTCCGCAGTACGGATTTCGCCTGTTTTCAGCATCCCTTCACCCCTTTGTTTCACGTGAAACATTTCCATTTACTTTGCGTCGATAACTTTATCCTGCCAGCTTATTTCACCGCAGTTCGGGCAGCGAAGATACCGCTTGCGCCCAACGTGCATTGCAAATAAAAACGGCTTCCAATCGGGAATGTACCGATGCCCGCACCGCTTGCAGGCATAATACCCTGCGAGCCGTTCCAGCCGCAGCGCAAAAAACACGCCGCCGAGCAGCAGGATCGTCGCCAGCGCAATCAGTACGCTCTGCCGGACGACGTCCGTCAAACAGAGCACGGCGGTGAAAAACAACGCGCAGAACGCAGTCACGGAGATGATGCCGACCGCCGTTTCCGCCGCCAAAAGCAGTTTTGCGTATTCCCGTTCTCTGTTCATCGTGTTCACCTCTTACCTTATTATATCGAAAACGGCTGTATTTGCAAGATGGAATGCTTGCCTTTTTCGCAGCGCGGCGGTACAATAGAGCAGCGCAGGGAGGTGAGTGCGTGCTGACGTATCAAAAGTGCGAATTATGTCCGCGGCAATGCGGCGTGAATCGAACGAACGGCGAGCGCGGATTTTGTCAAATGCCGGCGCAGGTGAAGGCAGCGCGCGCAAGTGCGCACTACTGGGAAGAGCCGGTACTCTCCGGCGCAGGGGGCAGCGGCGCGGTGTTCTTCTCCGGCTGCACGCTGCGCTGCGCCTACTGCCAAAACGCGGAGATCAGCCGCGGCGGAAAGGGTTTTTCTTTGACGAGCGACGCGCTGCGCCGCACGTTTTTGCAGCTGATCGACGACGGCGTGCAAAACATCAATCTTGTTACGCCGACGCACTTTTTGCCCGATATTCTTCCGGCGCTGCGTCCCAAACTGCCCGTGCCGATCGTTTACAACTGCGGCGGCTACGAGCGTGTGGAAACCGTTCGCGAACTGCACGGCTACGTGGACGTGTGGCTGCCGGATTTCAAATACAGCGACGGAAACCTCGCCGCGCAGCTCAGCGCCGCGCCGGACTATCCGATTGTGGCGGAAGCGGCGATCTGCGAAATGGTGCGGCAGGTCGGTCCGCCGGTCATCCGTGATGGCGAACTGGTGCGCGGCGTGATGGTGCGGCATCTTGTGCTGCCGGGTTTTGTGGATAATACGCTCGGCGTGATCGACCGCCTCGCCGCGCTGTTCCCAAACGGCGAGATCCTGTTC
>JAFSXE010000049.1 GCA_017444195.1 Oscillospiraceae bacterium | reverse complement strand
CTGCGCGAGATGGGGCTTTCCATTGCGGAATACGACGACGCGATCCGTGTGGAAAAGACGCGTCCGCTTAAGGGCGTGAACGTCAAGACACTGCCGTATCCCGGCTTCCCGACGGATATGCAGCCGCAGATCGTCGCCTGTATGGCGTGTGCCGAGGGCACGAGCAGCGTGACCGAGAGCATCTATGATACGCGCTTCCGCTATACCGGTGAATTGGCGCGTATGGGCGCGAATATCACGATTTCCGGCAAGACGGCAACGGTCAAGGGCGTGAAAGAACTGGACGGCTGCGCCGTCCGTGCGTGCGACTTGCGCGCCGGTGCGGCGATGGTGATCGCCGGACTTGCCGCTGAGGGTGTAACGACCGTTGAAGACGCGCAGTATATCGAGCGCGGCTATGAGGATATTATCGGCAAGCTGACCGCGCTGGGCGCAAAGATCACGCGGCAGGAAGTGCCGGACAAGGATCCGCAGGAAGCGGCAGGATGAGAGTTGAAAACGCTGCTCGAAAGAGCAGCGTTTTTGGTTGTTGCAAAAGCGGCGGCTGCGTGGTACAATAGACGCATGCGCAGGGTTCGTACATCGGTAGTACAGCGGCTTCCCAATCCGCTGAGGCGGGTTCGATTCCCGTACCCTGCTCCAAAAAAGACGTCCACAAGGGCGTCTTTTTTCCGTCAAATCCTTCCGAATGAACTTTTTTATTGACAAAGCGGAAACAAATCGCTATAATTGTTAAGCCTGTCAAAACAGGCGATCCTTGCCGGCGGCGCGACCGTCGGCCATCAGTCCAAAAGGAGGTGCAAGTATCATGGCAAAACTTTCCGCAAAGTATGAGGTCCTCTACATCATCGATCCCGCGCAGGGCGAAGAGGGCATCGCCGCTCTGGTTGCAAAATTCAAGGGCATCGTGGAAGAGCATGGAACCTTGACGAGCATCGAGGAGTGGGGCAACCGCAAACTCGCGTATCCCATCAACGATCTCACCGAAGGCTACTACGTCTACATGACCTGTGAAGCCAAGCCGGAGTTCCCCGCGGAGGCAGACCGTGTCTTCAAGATTACCGAAGGCATCCTGCGTTCGCTAATCACCGGCGTTGAAGAGTAAGGAGGATCATCCATGCTCAATCACATCGTCTTGATGGGCCGCCTGACGCGCGACCCCGAACTGCGCAGAACGGGCAGCGGCGTTGCCGTTACGTCGTTCTCCATCGCAGTTGACCGCGATTTCGGCAAAAATGAAGCAGGCGAAAAGGAAACGGATTTCATTGATATTGTCGCGTGGCGGCAGACGGCGGAATTCGTTCAGAAGTATTTTACCAAGGGCAGAATGATCGTTGTTTCCGGCAGACTGCAGATCCGCAGCTGGACGGACAAGGACGAGAACAAGCGCCGCACGGCGGAAGTCGTTGCCGATAACGTGTATTTCGGCGACAGCAAGCGCGACGGCGATTCTGCTTACACGCCCCGTTACGGCGCTCCGGCTGCGGATACCGCGGCTCCGGCGATGCCGTCCGGCGGCTCCGATTTCGCTATGCTGGAAGATGACGACAGTCAGCTTCCCTTCTGATTATTGAACAAGGAGGATACGTTCCATGCCTATGATGAACGACAAGGCTCGTCCGCATAAGCGCAAGAAGGTTTGCAGCTTCTGCGTGGATAAAGTCGAGCATATCGATTACAAGGATACGGCAAAGCTTCATCGTTACCTGTCCGAGCGCGGCAAGATCCTGCCCCGCCGCACGACCGGTACGTGCGCGGCGCATCAGCGCCAGCTCACCGTTGCGATCAAGCGCGCGCGTCACATTGCGCTGCTGCCGTACGTTGCGGACTAAAGTAAACGAAAAACCCACAGGTTTTGAAAGCCTGTGGGTTTTTATTATGCTTCCGGTGTGTTGCCGTCGATAATTGTCTTCTGAGCAACTGCTGCGCCGCATTTTCTGCAAAAGTTGCTTTCGGGGAGAAGCTCCGCACCGCAGTAGGGACAAGTGGGCAATTCGGAAAAGGTTTCCACAATGAGAGGTGCTTGCATAATCCGTTTTTCAAAGTATTTGACATTCAGCCGATACCAGATGAAATATCCAAGCGCAAGGCAAATGGCGAACGTAATAGCGGTAGCGTTGAAACCCATTTCGTTAGAATAATAGAAATTAAGACTGAACTGGTAAGCAAACGCAAATATTTCTGCAAGCAGGACGTTCTTAACGAAACACACAAATTCAACATAATTGCCTTTTGATTTTGCGCGTACCTTAAAATAAAGAATGATCAGCGCGACGGATACCAACATAGAAATCGTAAACCAAATATTGTACAAATAAACTTGCGGATAGTCTAAAATATTATTCAGCAAGGAAATAAAACCAATCAGCGACAGCCACGGGCGTACCTTGGTATAAAACGTAAACCATTTAGTGCCGTATTGTTGGTTCATAGCAATATCCAAAATCTTCACCCTTTCAAAGCGTGTAGTTATTGTGTATCTGATTGATGAATCCGTGTGCCGCATTTATGGCAAAACATGCTGTCTTCCGGTAATGCAGCCCCACAGTTTCTGCAGTAAATTGTTTGTGTTAGGGTGTTTTCGTTTTGAAGTTGATCTGCTGTAGTTCTTTTTTTACGAGAACGTATCACAAAAGCGGCAACGGCTGCGACAAGCAAAGGCGATGCAATAATGAAAAGCGCTGTGGTAACAGATTTTGGATTGGTTGGTTGGTCAACTACGGGGTATTGGGCACTACGTATCAACGCTTCAAAGTCCGAATAAGCGCTTGAGTTTTCGTCCCCATAGAATTGAAAGGTATAACCCCAACCGTTATCCAAATAGAATAGCATGATTATGGGAGAAGAAAAATCGAAGCCGTAGAGATTGATTGATTTCGTTAAATCGATTCTACAGTAAGTTATTCCGTCATAGGTAACGGTTGATACGTTCGCAACAGAAGGATCGTTCGCTGCAATGCCGATGCTTTCAATTAATTCATCTGTTGTCAAATATGCGCTGCTTGCCGAGGAGCGAGTATGCCCGATTTTTTCCGAAGCCGGCATTTGCGCCCATACATCGGTGCTTGCGTAAATAATAACGCCGCCGTCGCGGCTTCTGTTCAAAAACTTTGCATCAATATAAGCCCCGGGCGTTGTGAGATCTTCTTGATTCCAATTTTCAGGCACGATAAAGCTGGCACCGGTTTGAGCGTCGGTATAGACGAACGACGGACAATCTTCTTTGACGGTTAATGTGTCAGCATGATCAAACACGATGCTGTCGATAATGGCTTGCATGGCATCCAATTCTTTTTCAGTGATTTCACGATCAAATGAACTTAGAGTAAAAAACAGCATTTTTTCTGTGTTTGATGTACAATATTGGATTCCGTGGAGCGTTTGATCAGTACTCGTAATCATAAGTTTGAGGAATCTGGTTTGGGAGTGATCGTAGATTTTGTAATCGTTTATAACCATTCCTGAATCGGAATACGTATCGGAGAGAGAAGAAAAGAATGCGTTGAGTTCAAAATCAGTAAATGTACCAAAATCTTTGAACGGACTATCGGTCATTGTAAGCGTGATTTCTTCCATGTTTTCGGAAATATAAACTGCATCCAAAAAGATGGTACGTTCTTCCCACTGTTGCAGTAATTCTTCTTTAGAAATGCCCAACAGCGAAAAGATTACATCGTCCGGAGGGGTAGCCCTTGTTAGAGTATAGTAATCGGATGGGATCGTTATTTGAAGCCCTGCTTCATCAATTCGATACACGTTATCATCGGCGAAGACCGTACTGCAAGCGAGCAGTACGGTCAAAACAAATATAGATAATACAGTCAGAAACTTTTTCATTAACGCTTTCTCCATTTCCGGCAAGTCTGTCCCGATTTACGCGTCTTCCATTTTTTGCGCGAGTTTGTGCAGGAGAGCGGCGAATTGCTGCGGCGTGCGCTCCTTTTCGGAAACGTGCAGCCAACTGCATTTCGGCAGCGGCGCAGGCGTCATCTGCGCCACGCAGCGGCGAAGCAGACCCATTGAATCGGCAAAGAGCAGCGTGCGGTAGAACGTCTGTGCGTCGCCGGTCGCCATCTGGTCGAGCTGACCGGCGGGGATATGTCCGACGTAGCGGCGGTAACCGAGCAGCTGCTCGATCATACTGCCGCCGGAGCCGGTGAGTTTACCGCCGCGCATCGTCGCCCACGAGGCGAAGACTGCCAGCAGGATCGCCGGAATCGTCGCCGCCATCGTGCCGACGGATTTTGCCATAACGTAAAGCAGCAGCAGCGCGGCAACCGCGGCTGCCGGAATTTTCCAGTCACGCACCTGCCACCGCGAAAGGGCAAGCGTCACGATCCATCCGCAAAATGCGCCGGCGGCAAACGCCGCGAACACCAGCAGCCATTTGCCGAATCCGCCGTCCAAAAGATTGCCCATCGTGAACGACAGCGCAATGCCGCACGCCAGCGCGCCAAGTCCGCGAAGAAGCTGCACGTTGCCGCTTGCGCGGTCGAACAGCCGCCGCGACCAATAACTGCCGAGCAGCTGCCGCGCCAGTTCAAACGTGCGCTTGCAGCGCCCGGAAGCGCAGTCACAGGTGTCGCTGCCGCGGAAGAGAAAATCGAAGAGTTTTCGCTCCTCTTCGCGCCGTTCGCTGCCCATTTCCATACTCCGCGCGAGCGTGATCTTTCCGCTGGAACGGAGATGGTGAGATAGCCGAGATTTGCCCATTCGCAGAGCAGCAGCGAAAAACGGATATTGCCGTTGCATAATACATATTCCGCTTCGGCAGGCGTCATGGTCTCCGGCGGAAACGTCCGTGCGTGGACGTGGAGCAGACGGCTGCGCAGGAAGAAAAACCAATAGGCGACGCCGGCGAGCAGCAAAAGCACGCAGAGCACCGGCACGAGCCAGCGCATCACGTTACCGCCGCCGCTGCCACGCATATAGAAGATCGCCTCCGGCGATTTCAGCGTGACGGTGAACGATTCCCGATCCAAAAGACCGCCGCGCAGCGAGGTGGAAACAACGTGCCCGTTCATGCGCGTGGTGAGTTTTTCGCCGATGCCCTCGCCGGTATAGCCGCCGGAGAAGGTCGGCTCGATCGTCGGCACTTCGGGGAAGGTTACCGTCGCCTTGTAGCGTTCGATTTTGGTTTCCCAAAGTCCGTCCACCAGCGTGACGGTG
>JAFSXE010000048.1 GCA_017444195.1 Oscillospiraceae bacterium | reverse complement strand
GCGACTTCGAATGTTGTCACACATTCCCATGGAAGCTACCGACAAGCAATAGACCGTGGCGAAAGTCCGTGTTTTTACAGAGAAAAACACGGCGCTATGCGTTGTCGGTATAAAAATGATTCCATAAAGGAAATGTGTGACACCCATAGTATAGCAGGGATTTCAAAAAAAGCAAGTGCGAAACTGTCCCCATGATTTGCACAGAAAAGACCACGACCGTTAGGTCGTGGTCTTTTCTGTTTGCCCGTAGGGGCGACCATCGGTCGCCCGCGGACGAGCGATGCTCGTCCCTACGGCTTATTTCCGATGATTTGACGCTCCGCGCATGATTTGCGCTTTGCGCATGATTTCTCGCTCCGCTCCGTGAATTGAATTGCGCCTTCATGCCCCGCAGGGCAATTCATGACCGCAGGTCAATTCATGCACGAAATGCAATTCACGCGCCGTCAGGCGCAATTCATTGTCGGCAAAGCCGACCGATCACCCGATGCCGGATCGCGCGAGGGTGCTCGGGTCGATGGTGACGCCGGTGATCAGACCGACGACCAGGACGATCGCGAAGACGATCAGAAAGACGACGAGCCAGCACCAGTAGGAACGCGCGTAACTCCTGCGGTTGATGTTCGCGTCGCTGAAACTGAACACGATCAGCAGGATGAACCCGACGATCGGGATGGCAAACAGCAGGCTGTAGCCGAAATACGCCCACGCGCTGAGCGGACGGTACTGCGCCGGCAGCGTGTCCTTGGTGATCGGCTGCTGCACGAACTGGTGCACGATGGGCTGCGCGGGCCGCGGAGCAGCCTGCGGGGCGGCTTGCGGCGCCGCCTGCGGCTCGGTCTGCGGTGCGTTGTTCGGATAGTCGTCCATAACATTGCCTCCTTTTTCGATGTGGGAGTTGCACGTGAAAAGCCTTCCCCTTGAGGGGAAGGTGCCCAGTGCGCACACTGGGCGGATGAGGTGGAGCCGATTACGAGAGCGTTTCCGAAAAAACGGACAACTCTGTAACAAAAAACTGGACACCTCATCAGTCGCTGCGCGACAGCTTCCCCTCAAGGGGAAGCCTTTGGTGCAGCGATGATTTGACGCTCCGCGCATGATTTCTCGCTTCGCTCTGACATACTTACTGCTTTTCCTTCAGCAGGTCGCGGATCTCGGTGAGCAGCTCTTCCGCGGTGGGAGCCGGCTCTGCGGGCGCCTCTTCCTCCGGCTCTTCCTTCTTCTTCAGCGACTCCGCCGCCTCACGCGCCTTGTTGAACGCCTTGACGATGGCGAAGACCACCAGCGCAACGAGCAGGAAGTTGATGATCGCGCCGAGGAACGTGCCGAAGCCCAGCACCAGCGCCTCCTGCACGACCTCGCCGCTCTCGTCCAGCACCTCGGGACGGAGCGTGACGTTCAGCGCCGACATATCCTGCGCCCCGAAGATCCACGCGATAAAGGGCATCAGGATGTTGTTGATCAGCGCCGTGGTGATCGCGCCGAACGCGGTGGCGATGATGACGCCGACTGCCATGTCCAGCACGTTGCCGCGCATGATGAACTCCTTGAATTCCTGTGCAAGTTTTTTCATTGTTGTTTCTCCTTTCTTATGTTTCCGCCGAACGCGGCGGTGGATCACGGATCAATCCTCGGGCACGAGCACGGTCTTGCCGCCCATATACGGCTGCAGCACCGCGGGGATGGTCACGCTGCCGTCCGCCTGCAGATGGTTCTCCAAAAACGCGAT
>JAFSXE010000047.1 GCA_017444195.1 Oscillospiraceae bacterium | reverse complement strand
CATCTGATTGCACAGCGTGGAAAGATGTCCCGCCGGCGACGAGGTGATCTTGCCGGGCACGCCGCCCAAGCCCTCTTGGATCAGCTGTTTCAGCGACCAGCCGGCACAGTAGCCGGTCAGCATCGAAAGATCGTGCAGGTGGATCGCCGCCGAGCGATGCGCGTCGGCAATCTCCTTATCGTAGATCTCGGTCAGCCAGTAGTTCGCGGTGATCGCGCCGGAGTTCGACAGGATCAGACCGCCGACGGAATAGGTGACGGTGGAGTTTTCCTTCACGCGCCAGTCGTTGATCTGCAGATAGTCGTCCACCAGGTCTTTATAGTCGAGCAGCGTCGAGCCGACGTTGCGGACCTTTTCACGCTGCTTGCGGTAGAGGATATACGCCTTTGCCACGTCGGCGTAGCCGCCCTCGGAAAGCACTTTTTCCGCGCTGTCCTGGATGTCTTCGACGGCGATCTTGCCGTCTTTGATCTTCTCCTCGAAATCGGCGGTGACGCGCAGCGCCAGCATGTCGATCACGGTGGGATGGAACTGCTTGCCTGACGCTTCAAACGCCTTGGTAAGCGCCGCGCTGATTTTCTTGATGTCAAACTCGGCGATCTTGCCGTCGCGCTTCATGACCTGGTACATAAAAAGGCCTCCTCGTTTTTCTCTCTTGCGAGCGATAATCGTAACGCAATAAGAGTATCACAAGGAAGCCCAATATGTCAATATCTTGTGGTCAAAAATTTTTCACAATACTATATTTCGAACTTTGTGCAATTTACACACCGCGCAGCGAAACGGACAAAACGTAGGGTGAAACGGCTTTGGCGTACGCTTCCAATTTCTCGCGCGAAGGGGCGTGCAAGCCGCTTTGCAGCACGCTTTCGCGGTCGGTGAACGATTGCAAGAAATACCGCTTTGCACTGCGGATCCACTGCCCGATTTGGGTAAATGACATTTCATCGTGCAGCTCGTCCACGACCGTCGTGCGGAATTCGTAGTCCGGCGCGGTATCCCTTAAAATAGCAATGCTCTCGGACACCTTTGCCGTATCGAATGACGGAAGACCGATCGTTTCGGCGTAGCGTTCGGGACTGTTCTTCACGTCCATCGCCACGTAATCGACCAGTCCTTGTTCCAGCACCTTGCGCAGCGCGTCGGGGTGGTTGCCGTTCGTGTCGAGTTTCACGGCAAAGCCGAGTTCGCGGATTTTCTTCATCAGTTCCGGCAGTTCGCGCCGCAAAAGCGGCTCGCCGCCGGTGAACGCCACGCCGTCGAGCAGTCCCTGCCGCTTCTGCAAAAACGAAAGCAGTTCCCCATCGTCCATGATCGTCGGCGCGTCGGTCGTCAAAAGATCGGCGTTGTGGCAGAACGGGCAGCGGAAATCGCATCCTGCCAAAAAGACCGTGCAGGCGACCTTGCCCGGAAAATCCAAAAGCGTCATTTTCTGCAATCCCTGAATGTTCATACGCTCACCTCTCGCCCTGTAGCATACCAACTTTCTTTCCCTTTTGCAAGCGCAAGATATTTCTTGTAATTTTTGCGGAATTATGGTAGGATACATTCAAATATAGATCATTGTGATAAGGGGGCCGTTTTTGATGGAGCATCGCAATACCATTCCCGAACTGTTCGGCAGACTCGTTTTTAACGAGGCGGCGATGAAGCAGTACGTTTCCGCGGAAGCGTTCGAGGCGTGGCGCACCTGCCTGCAAACAGGTAACGCGCTCTCGCTCGAAACGGCGAACGCCATCGCCGAAGGGATGAAAAACTGGGCGGTCGCGCTCGGCGCAACGCACTATACGCACTGGTTCCAGCCGATGACCGGCATCACCGCCGAGAAGCACGACAGTTTTTTGACCGTGCAGGACGGCAAAGCGATCATGGATTTTTCCGGCAAGGAACTGGTCAAGGGCGAAAGCGACGCAAGCTCCCTGCCCTCCGGCGGACTGCGCGCCACGTTTGAAGCGCGCGGCTATACGACGTGGGACCCGACCTCGTTCGCGTTCATCAAAGACGGTACGCTCTGCATCCCGACGGTGTTCTGCTCCTATTCCGGCGAGGCGCTGGATAAGAAAACGCCGCTGCTGCGCTCCTGCGAGGCGTTAAACCGCCAGGCGCTGCGGATCTTGCGGCTGCTCGGCGACACTCAGACACAGCGCGTCACGCCGCAGGTCGGCGCGGAGCAGGAGTATTTCCTCGTGGACAGAGAACTTTACGAAGCGCGAGAAGACCTAAAACTTTGCGGCAGAACGCTGTTCGGCGCGAAACCGCCCAAGGGGCAGGAACTCGGCGATCACTACTACGGCGTGATCCCCTCGCGCGTTGCCGCCTATATGAAGGATATGGACGAAGCGCTGTGGCAGGTCGGTGTGCCGTCGAAGACGGAGCACAACGAAGTTGCGCCGGCGCAGCATGAAATGGCGGCGGAATACGCCGACGTCAACACCTCCTGCGATCACAATCAGCTTACCATGGAGCTCATGAAGAAGGTCGCGGAGAAGCACGGACTTGTCTGCCTGCTGCACGAAAAGCCGTTCGCGTGGGTCAACGGCTCGGGCAAGCACAACAACTGGTCGCTGGCGACGGACGGCGGTGAAAACCTGTTCGCGCCGGGCAAGACGCCCAGCAAAAACGCGCGGTTCTTGCTCTTCCTCGCGGCGTTTATTGCCGCTGTGGACGACTATCCCGGCGTCCTGCGCGTTTCCGTTGCCGGTGCGGGCAACGACCACCGGCTCGGCATGCAGGAAGCGCCCCCCGCGATCCTGTCGATCTTCCTCGGCGCGGAGCTGGAGGGCATCCTGGACGCGATCATCGGCGGCACGGATTACGTGGATAAGAAAAAACAGCCGCTGCGCATCGGCGTGGACGTTCTGCCCACCATTCCGCAGGACACCACCGACCGCAACCGCACCTCGCCCGTGGCGTTCACCGGCAACAAGTTTGAGTTCCGTATGCCCGGCTCGAGTCAGTCGATCGCCGGACCGAACATTGCGCTGAACACCATCATGGCGGAAGAACTTCGCCGTCTTGCCGACGAACTGGAAAAAGACGCATCGCCCGACGCGCTGCACGAACTGATCCGCAAGACGTTCCTTGCGCATCGGCGCATCGTATTCAGCGGCAACAGCTACAGCGCCGAATGGCCGGAGGAAGCGGCAAAGCGCGGACTTCCAAACTATCCCTGCACCGCCGACGCGCTGCCCGTCTTTGTCGAAAAGAAGAACATCGAACTGTATACGCGCCACGGCGTGTTCTCCGAAAGCGAGATCTACGCGCGTCACGCGATCCACATGGAAAACTACTGCAAGGTGATCCGCATCGAAGCCGCAACGCTCGTGGATATGGTGCGGCACGAGATCATCGGCGCACTCAGCCGCTGCTGCACGGAACTTTGCGCCGCCGTGGAGGAGAAAAAAGCGGTGCTGGGCGAACGCGCCTGCCGCGTGGAGCAGAGTTTCGCCGGCACGATTTCGGAACTGAACGAGCAGCTGCTCGACCGCACGGTCAAACTCAAAACCGCGCTGGATACGATGAACCCCAACCTTTCCGGCGAGGAGCAGATCCGCTACTGCCGCGACACGCTCTTTGCCCTGATGGGCGAGGTGCGCGAAACGCTGGACGCGGCGGAAACACTCGTCAGCCGCGCCGACTGGCCATACCCGACCTATTACGACCTGCTGTTTTCCGTTTAAAAAAAGAGGAAAAAAGTACTTGACAAAACGCCAAAACAGTAGGAAAATAGATTTGTAATGTTACGGTTTAAGGAGATGCGCACACTATGGATCAGCCGAAACTGGAAATCATCCGCTTTGCAAGTGAAGACGTGATTGCCACCAGCGTTGCCGAACCCGAGAGCCTTTTGGGGCAGGCTGTCGCACCCGAGTCCGTTGTTCCCGAATCGGGACAGTGGGGCTAAGCCAATTTACCGAATAGCACAAAAACCGAGAGGTCTGTACCTCTCGGTTTTTTGTTGCAGAACAGCAAAGTCTCCCCTGGGTAAGGGGAGATGT
>JAFSXE010000046.1 GCA_017444195.1 Oscillospiraceae bacterium | reverse complement strand
TCGGTTTTAAATTCACGGGTTGATGCTACAATTCCAAACGGAGATTGCTGCGTTATTGTTGACATTGTGCGCATAATGCGATATAATTTGCATAGAATAATCGTGGAGGTGAGTGTTATGGCAAATCAGACCAATTTGAATATCCGGACTGACGTCGATGTGAAGGCAACTGCCGAACAACTTTTTGAGCGGCTGGGTCTTACGATGTCTACTGCTGTGAATATCTTTTTGCGTCAAGCAATCCGTCAAGGCGGACTTCCGTTTGAAGTGAAACTGGATGTTCCCAACGAAACGACTGCCGCGGCCATTCGTGAAGGTCGAGCGATCCTCAAGGACAAAAACGCGAAGGGCTACAAGAATATTGATGATTTAAGGACGGCACTCGGCGTATGAAGTACGAGATTCGGGCAACCAATCAGTTCAAGAAAGATGTGAAACTCGCGAAAAAGCAGGGCAAGGATATCGAAAAACTATTTGAGGTGGTCGGCGTTTTGGCGGACGGAAAACCGTTGGACGAAAAGTACCGAGATCACGACTTGTCCGGCAATTTTAAGGGTTGCCGCGAATGCCACATTGAACCCGACTGGCTTTTGATTTATGAAATCGACAACGATGTTTTGATCTTGGTGTTAAACCGCGTCGGCAGTCATTCGGAACTATTCAAATGAGCATGGAAAACAAAACCCCTCTGCACCGCTATTCGGTGCAGAGGGATTCAGTTTTATGGCGTTGTTATTCCTTTTCGTAAACGCAAGCGGGGCAAAGAGGCGTCATAGTTTTGTTGCCGGACAGAAGCATGACTTTAATCTTGTCATAATCGGCGGTTGTCGTAACGGTAATGCTTTCACCCACATAGGTTTTCGTTTGAACATCGATTAGTTTATTATCACGGTACGCGGCAAAGACTGCCGTCGAGCCGTCTTCCGCATTGTTCGGTGTAGCGGTAATAACGGTAGACTCGTCGAGATTCGTCACGCCGACCGAAACAGCAGGCGAGGTGTTGTCGATTTCCAAAATAAACCCCTTGTTGCCGTAGTTGCTGTTTACTACGTCATTCCAACCGTATGAGTACGATTTTCTGATTTCGGCAAATGCCTCTCTATCGCCGTCGATTGTTGAATTTGTCGGTTCATTGGCGCACCAGTTTGCATAGAAGTATGGCTCGGCACTTTCCCAACGCCATATTCCTTGAGCATCAAAATCAGTCAGACCAAGCCAATAGGCATCCTTGCTGCCGTAATCGATGAACTGCTGTATGAATGCTTGTTCATCGCTTGAGGTTATCGTTACAAGGTGCCCGCCCAACGATTCGCAAAACGCTTTGCAGACGAACCACGAATCCTCATTATCATATAAGGCGTAGGTATGTCCGTCGTATACCGCTGTCTTGATCGGGGTGTATTCGATGTTCGTGCTGATAAGCTTCCATTTCTGTGCGGTAGAACCGTTAAATGGGAAAGACCATATTCCGGTAGCATTGGCGGTAGCCGCATGTTTTACGTCTAAGAACGGTCCAAAAGCCGACTGTATATACAGAGTTCCGTCTCCGGCATCAAAAAATCTCCAGCGTTGATAATCGGTGTTGTTGATTGTTTGCTGAATAAGGGATACCTGCCCCATGATGGTATTGTCGGCAATGTCCATTGCTAAGAGAGAACCCACATTTGTTATTAGGTTGTAGTTTCCATCTTTTGATATATGGAATTTCTGCGCAGCGGTATTGTTTTTGGTATAAATTTGTATGTTTGCAAGTGGCGCTTTTGAACCACCGGCTACATCCATAACCATACCTTGCGAAAGCGCTGTTTCTATGAAATAGTCACCCTCTGGGATCAACACAGGCTCCCCTACGATAAAATTGCAAGTTGCATTTTGATAATGTTCCCAATCTTTACAGGCGCTTATAAAGACGGTATATACGCCCACTTTTTCAGGTATGAAACTCACGTATGTTGTTTCGCTGTAACCCGTGAAAACGGTTTTGCCGCCAGCATCTTCAACGCGACTTGTAAAGAAATTCATACCCGACGAGCTTGCAATGATGCTTACAGTTTCTCCCGGCAAATAACCCCATCGATCTGTGCGAACTTCTGCGCCGGAAGCGCTTTGGTTAAAAGTTGGGACAATATAGCAAATCGGAACGGAAGCATTATACCCGGTGTGCTTTTTTGCTTTGTTTTGGGTATATGAGTTTTGTTCCATACAGTCGATGGTGTTGCTCTCACTATGAACGTCATAAATCAATGCTACATGTCCGGGATTGCCACTCCACACCGCTACGTCACCCGGCTGCGGACGATAACCGTTCGAGTAGTACATACGCACCCACCCTTCCGGGAGTGTGTAGTCGTAAGCACTATTTGCATAATTGGCGGCAATACCGATCGGTGTCGGAGTTTTACCGCCTATATCGCGGAAATACATTTTTGCAAGGTCAACGCAGTCGTAACCCGTGCCATCTACATCATGATACTTTCCTTCTAATTTCAAGATATAGTCAACAGCCGCTGCCTGCTGGCTGTTGGCGGCATACGCCGATATCGGCAAAATGCTCGCCACAAGCAACGCAACCATAATGACTAAGAGGAATCGTTTTTTCATTTTTGTTTAACCATCCTCTGACGATTCTAATTTGCAGTTCTATTTCTGCTTGCATTATAACACAAAAACGATAATTCTGCATCCTACACTCCAAGGGTTTACATTGTGGGCATAAAGCAAACCCTACCGTAAAAGCGGTGCGGCAAAACGCCCCGAAAACGAAAAAAGACCGCCTCGGAAACGCTCCGAAAGCGGTACAAAGCAAACCGTTATGCCGTGAAAGCCTTAAAAATCAAGGGTTTCACGGCATAGAGAAAGGGAGTAGATTTTCTATCAAAATCTACTCCCTTATTTGGTGGACGATAAGGGACTCGAACCCCTGACCCCCTGCACGTCAAGCAGGTGCTCTAGCCAGCTGAGCTAACCGTCCGCAGCAGAGGTTATTATACAAACTTCCCTGCCGATTGTCAAGAGTTATTTTTACCGATTGGTGATCTGCCATGCAACGAGCGCTTCTGCGACACGATCGTAGGAGTCGATACCCGATTCCTCGAACGCTTTGAGATATAGATCGTTCACGTCCTGCGCGGCATTTTTTACCGCGCCTTCATAGGCGGCGTAATGCTCGGTTGCGTGCAGCAGATCGTGCTTCAGGTTTTCGCCGAGCGTGTCCCACACGGACAGGGCGTCCGTCTGCGAAAGGTCGAACAGCGCGTTATAACAATAGAGAAACGCGGAGTATTCGCCGCTGTACCGCACGGCGTCGTTTTGCGACTGTACGCACGCGAGGTAGGCGAGGAAGTTCGCGTCCTGCTCGGCGTAGGCACCGAGGCGGTGCGCCAGTTCGTGGCAGGCGGTATAGGGCAGACTGGGCGCATAGGTATCAGGATTGACGGTCGGCTCGGCGGTATACGGCGCGAACAGACCGGTCAGACCGAGATAACTGAACAGTTCGCCGCCGAATAACGGCTTGATCGCAACGTCTGCGGCGGGCAGACCGTATGTTTGCGAAAGCGCAGCAAAGGCGGTATTCGCTTCGGCGGAAAGCGTATCATAGTCCGGTGCGCGCATCGCGCCGTTCTCACGCGCGACCTTGTCCGCCGCGGCGGAAGCGCGTTCGCCGTACCACAGCGCCGCATCGCGCAGCTGCGTCAGCGAGGGTTTGTCCGCGGTTACGATCCGACTCGTTTTTTCCGGCGCAAAATGTCCCACGCCCCACAGCAGTACGAAAAGCAGCACCGCGAGCGACGCGCCCCAAAGCGCGCCGGAGAGCCAGCGGAGCAAGCGGAGTTTGAAAATCGCATGGAGCAGCGACGCGACGATCCAAACGATCAAAAGCGCGGCGAGCGCTTCCCACACGGGAAACGGCACCCAGCCGAATGCCTGATTCAAAATGCCGAGCAGCTGCTGCGATGCAGGCTCCCAATAGGAGAAAAAGAATACGGGCAGATTCTTCGCCAAGGCGCAGATGAGCGCGGTTACGACGAGCATTACCACCGCGGAAACCACACGGGAAACGGTTTTCATACGATCACCTCAAGGGCATTGTAGCATATTCCCGTTGGAAGATAAAGTAAAAAATGCGCGTTCCCCTTGCAGGACGCGGCAAAAAACTTTATAATAGGCGCAAAGTGTAAGGTAAGGGAGGTGCGGCGAATGGGCAGCGTCATTGCCGCGATTGCCACGGCGCAAGTGCCGTCGGCAATCGGGATTTTGCGGCTTTCCGGCGACGGCTGCTTTGCCGTTGTCGATCGGGTGTTCCGCGCGTCGGACGGCAAGGCGCTTTCCGAGCAGACGCCGCGCACGATGATCTACGGCGAACTGCTGGATGAAAACGGCAGCGTGCTCGACCGTGTTTTGTGCGTAAAGATGCCGGCGCCGCATTCCTACACCGGCGAGGACACGGCGGAACTGCAATGCCACGGCTCGCCTGCGGTGCTTGCGGCAGGACTGCAAGCCCTGTTTGCCGCAGGTGCGGCAGCGGCTGCGCCGGGCGAGTTTACGAAGCGCGCTTTTCTGAACGGCAAAATGGACTTGACGCAAGCCGAGGCGGTCATTGACCTGATCGAAGCGCAGACGGCGGACGCGGCGAAGAACGCGGCGTCGCAGGTATCCGGCGCGCTGCGTCAAAAAATTGATCCGATCTATGATGCACTGGTGGACGAACTGGCGCATTTCCATGCGGAGCTGGATTATCCCGATGAAGAGATCGAGCCGTTCGTGCTGGCGTCCTGCGAAAAAACGCTGCAAACCTGCCGCGATGCGCTTTCTGCGCTGCAACAGACCTATGCACGCGGACGGGTACTGAAAAACGGCGTCCGCGCGGCGATCGTCGGCAGCCCGAACGCCGGAAAGTCCAGTTTGCTCAATGCGCTTGCCGGCTATGACCGCGTGATCGTGACCGACGTTGCCGGCACGACGCGCGACACGGTGGAAGAAACGCTGCGGCTCGGCGGCTGCCTGGTGCGGCTGCTTGATACCGCCGGCATCCGCGAAACGGCGGACGCGATTGAAGAAATGGGCGTGACGCGTGCGCGCCGGGCGGCGGAGCAGGCGGATCTTGCGCTGTTCGTCTGCGACGGCGCCAAGCCGCTTTCGTCGGACGATTTCGCCGCGATTGCCGAGGCGCAAAAAGCGCGTGTGGCAATCGGCGTGATCAATAAATCGGATTTGGTTTCGGTCGTGACTGCCGCGGATCTGCCCTTTGCGGAAACGGTCGCAGTCAGCGCAAAGACCGGCGAGGGACTTGCGGAACTGGAGCGTTTGGTTGCCGCGCATTTCGGCAGCGGCGATTGTGACGGCGGCATTGTCACGAATGCACGGCAATGTGCCGCGCTGGATGCGGCGTCTGCCGCGCTGGACCGTGCGCTTGCCGCGCTGAAAGGCGGCATGACGCCGGACGCGGTGCTGGTCGATGCGGAAGCTGCGCTGGAAAGCATCGGCGAGGTAACCGGCCGCACGGTGCGCGACGAAGTCGTATCCCGAATTTTTGAACGCTTCTGCGTCGGAAAGTAGGCGCGTATGAGAAAAAACGGTGCAGTTTATCGGCTGATTGCCGCCATGGTGATCTTCGGCACGGTCGGCGTCTTTGCGCGTGCGATCCCACTCCCCACGCCCGTGACGGCGATGCTGCGCGGCGCGATCGGCGCGGCGGTATTGCTGGCGTTCTGTCTGCTCCGCGGCAGAAAGCCCGACGGCGCGGCGATTCGGAGCAATCTCTTGCTTTTAGTGCTTTCCGGCGCGGCGATGGGATTCAACTGGATCTTGCTCGTTGAGGCGTATCGCTATACGACCGTAGCAACGGCGACGCTGTGCTATTACCTTGCGCCGACGTTCGTCACGCTGCTTGCACCGCTCGTGCTGCGCGAAAAATGGACGCTTACCGGCATCGCCTGTGCGCTTGTTGCGCTCGGCGGCATCGCGCTCGTATCCGGCGCAACGCCGGACAGCGTGGGCGATGGGCGCGGCATTTTGCTCGGCGTCGGCGCCGCGGCGCTGTATGCGACGGTCGTCTTGATGAATCGCCGACTCGGCGAGATCGACGCCTACAGCAGCACGGTTGTGCAGCTTGCATCGGCTGCTGCGGCGATGGTGCCGTATCTGCTACTCACGCAGCGCGCGCCGCTGCCGCATCTGACGGCGAATGCCTGCGCGATGCTCGCAGTGATCTGCGTCGTCCATACGGGTCTGGCGTATTTGCTCTATCTCGGCTCGCTCGGTAAGGTGTCCACCATGCAGGCGGCGCTGTTTGCGTATCTCGACCCCGTGGTTGCCGTCTTTGCTTCGGCGCTTTGGCTCGGTGAACCGATCACGTGGAAAACCGCAGTCGGCGCGGTGCTGATTCTCGGCGCGGCGGCAGCAGGAGAACTGCTTTCGGCAAAAGAAAGGAAAAAACAGCATGATCTATCTCGATAACGCCGCCACGACGCAGCCGTGCGCCGAAGCGGTAGAAGCCGTAACGCGGCTGATGACGGAGGATTGGGGCAATCCCAGTTCGGTGCATACGTTCGGCATTCGCGCCGAAGATGCGCTCAAAACAGCGCGCAAGCAGGTCGCGGCGGCGCTCGGCGCGGAGAAGGAACGCGTGTTCTTTACTTCCGGCGGCACGGAGGCGGATAACTGGGCGATTTTCTCTGCAGCGCAGCGACTCGGCAAGCGCGGTAAGCATATCGTTACGACGGCGGTGGAGCATCACGCGGTGCTGCATCCGATGCAGAAACTGGAAACGATGGGGTTTGAAGTGACCTATCTGCAGCCGGACGAAACGGGATTTGTTTCCGCCGAATCGCTGGAGACGGCGCTGCGTCCCGATACGATCCTCGTTTCCGTGATGATGGTCAACAACGAAACCGGAGCGGTCATGCCGATTGCGGATATGATCCGCGCAACGCGCCGCCGCGCGCCGCTTGCGCTGTTCCACACCGATGCGGTGCAGGGTTTCGGCAAAGTCGCGTTTCGCGCCAAGACGCTCGGCGCGGATCTGATTTCCGTTTCAGGGCACAAGGTCCACGGCATCAAGGGTGCGGGCGCGCTGTATATCCGCCCGGCGCTGCCGCTGCCGCCATTCGTGCTCGGCGGCGGACAGGAGGAGAACTTCCGTTCCGGCACGGAGCCGCTTCCGGCAATTGCGGCGTTCGGCGCGGCGTGCGCGGCGATGGATATTCCTTCGGAAATTGCGAAGGTTTCCGCGCTGCGCGATCGGTGCCGTGCGGAGTTGGCGAAGATCGACGGCGTGACGCTTCTCGGCAAGGGCGATGCGCCGCACGTTGTTGCGTTTTCGCTGCCGGGCGTGCGTTCGCAGGGCATTTTGAATTGTTTGCAGGATGACGGTATTTTTGTTTCCGCCGGCTCGGCGTGCAGCCGCGGGCATCGCAGCCACGTTTTGGAAGCAATGCGTCTTTCGCCGAAGATCATTGACGGCGCGGTGCGCGTGTCGCTTGGCAGAATGAACACCGAAGCGGACGTGGTCGCGTTGGCAAAATCGCTTTCCGGCGTTCGTGCGCGGCTGCGCGGATAAATATCTTGCGCTGAAAAATGAAGTATGCTATAATTTTTGAAAAGACAAAAATTGAAGGAGGCAATTTCAATGCGCGTTGTTATTCAGCAGGACTATGATAAAATGTGCGAGTGGTCGGCGAACTATATCGCCAATGCCATCCGCGAAAAAGCCAAGAAAACCGATAAACCCTTCGTGCTGGGTCTGCCTACCGGCTCGTCGCCGCTCGGCGTTTACAAACGCCTTGCCGAGATGAACAAGGCGGGCAAGGTTTCGTTCAAGAACGTCGTAACGTTCAACATGGACGAATACGTCGGTCTGCCGCGTGAGCATGACCAGAGCTACTGGTATTTTATGTGGAGCAATTTCTTCGATCATATCGACATTCCGAAAGAGAACGTCAACATTCTCAACGGCATGGCGGATGATCTTGAAGCCGAGTGTGCGCGCTATGAAGCGAAGATCGCCTCCTACGGCGTTATCGACCTGTTCCTCGGCGGCATCGGCGTGGACGGACACCTGGCGTTCAATGAGCCGTTTACCTCGCTTGGCTCGCGTACCGGCGTTCGCGGTCTGACGAGCGATACCAAGATCGCCAACTCCCGTTTCTTCGGCTATGATCCGGAGAAAGTTCCGTCTTATGCGCTTTCCGTCGGCGTTGCGACCGTCACCGATTCCAAGGAAGTGCTGCTGCTCATCAACGGCCACCACAAGGCGCGTGCGCTTGCCGCGTCGGTTGAGGGCGGCGTGACGCAGAAATGGACGGCAAGCGCCCTGCAGCTTCATCCGGCTGCAATCATCGCCTGCGACGAGCCCGCTTGCGGCGAATTGACGGTTGATACCTACAAGTTCGTCCTCGATATGGAAAAGAACGAAAGACTGTAAGAAAATACCTACGCCCGAGATGCTTTTTTCAAAGCATCTCGGGCGTTTTT
>JAFSXE010000045.1 GCA_017444195.1 Oscillospiraceae bacterium | reverse complement strand
TCGATATAAAGAAACGTCACGAAGAGATGATTTTGGTTAAAAGATACACTGAAGATGCGTATCCCAAATACACAAATCTCGACGCAATCGACGTAAAAAGCGCGGCTGATATCCCTTGTGATTATGCCGGCTGGATGGGCGTTCCCATCACATTTATGGAAAATTACAACCCGGATCAATTCGAGCTGATCGGAACGAGTACGGGCGAACTTGGCCGTTCGATTGGCGTCACGCCGAATCATCGCGGGCGCACGGATGTCGCATATATTGGTGAAGACGGCAAACCCAAATGCCCTTACCAGCGTTTTATCATCCGCAACACACACCCCGAACCGCCGCGCGACGCTCAATAAATAAACGCCTTTCTTTGTGTCTTAGGGCCTTTGTGTCTTTGTGTTGAGGTTTTGAATTTGCCTTTGAATTGGCATTGAAGGAGGCGACACTCGTGAATATAGAACAGCTGCACGTCACGATCGGCCAGCTCTGCGAGGGCTACGTCAACGACGCCGAGGAAGGCGTGCGCGGCTACGACGACCGGCTCGACATCCGTCCCAGGTATCAGCGCGAGTTTGTGTATAAGGACGCGCAGCGCGACGAGGTGGTGCGCACGGTGATGAAGGGGCTGCCGCTCAACGTGATGTACTGGTGCCGCACGGGCGAAGACAGCTATGAGCTGCTCGACGGGCAGCAGCGCACGGTGTCGGTATGCGAGTACGTGGACGGCTCATTTTCGGTGGACGACAAGTATTTTTACAACCTGCCGGGCGACGTGAAAAAGCGCTTTCTCGATTATGAGCTGTTTGTCTATGTCTGTGACGGCACGGACAGCGAAAAGCTGGACTGGTTCCGCATCATCAATATCGCCGGCGAAAAGCTGACCGATCAGGAGCTGCGCAATGCGGTGTATGCCGGCAGCTGGACGGCCGACGCCAAGCGCTATTTCTCCAAAACGGGCTGTGCGGCAGGCGCTTTGGCGGGCGATTACCTGAAAGGTTCTTCGATCCGTCAGGATTATCTGGAAACGGCGCTGTCGTGGATCGCCGCCCGCGAAGGAACGACGATCGAGGGCTATATGGCCGCTCATCAGGACGACCCGAGCGCGGTCCATCTGTGGAATTATTTCCGCTCGGTCATCGACTGGGTGCAGGCGGTGTTCCCTAAGGTGCGGCGTGAGATGAAGGGCTTGCCGTGGGGGCTGTACTTCAACGAGCACGAATCGCGGACCGATCTTGACCCGAAAAAGCTGGAAAGCGAGATTCAGCGCCTGCTGGGCGATGAAGACGTGACGCGCAAGGCGGGCGTGTACGAGTATCTGCTCACCGGCGACGAGCGCAAACTGTCGATACGCGCGTTCGACCGCCGCGACGCTCTGTCCGCGTATGAGCGGCAGGGCCACCGATGCGCGATCTGCGGCAAGCCGTTTGAGTTTGAAGACATGCACGCTGACCATATCACGGCGTGGAGCAAGGGCGGTCACACCACGCCCGACAACTGTCAGATGCTGTGCCGCGACTGCAACCTGAAAAAGGGCGCGCAGTAGCGGACAGTTCGATGCGGCAGGCAAATATAAACTCGCGCCTGGAAGGACGAACCTTTCCGGGCGCGAGTTTTTTATGATATTCCATTCTGATCGTTCGTATCGTTGGGGCAGGACGAGGGGTTAGTCCAGCCCCTTCGACTTCAGCCACGCCGCCAGATGGTCGGCGACCTCGGCGTTGTTTTTATCCTGGAAGATGAAATGGTCGTTGCCGGTGATGCCGATCTTCGGCAGATGAACGACGGTGCAGTCACCGCCGTGTTTGTTGGCGCATTCCGCGAACTTGTACGCCATCTGCATGACGCCGCGCCAGTAGTCGCGCGAGGGGATCTCGACGGGCTCGTCGGGGATGTAGTCGCCAAAGTAAAAGATGATCGGGCGAGAGACGAGCTTTTTGAACGTCTCAAGCGGCACGGGCGTGTTCTTCACGGGCGCGAAGTTGGTGGAAATGGCCTCGGGCACTTCGCCCTCGGGGAACGGGAAACCGCCGCCCGGCTCGACGGCGACGATCGCTCTGACGTTGTCGGAAGCAAGAGCGATGTCCCACGCGGGACGGCCGCCCTGAGAGTGGGCGACGAGCACGCCGGGGCCGGTTTTTTCAAACACGGCGGCCATCGCGGCGGTGA
>JAFSXE010000044.1 GCA_017444195.1 Oscillospiraceae bacterium | reverse complement strand
ATAAAAAACACACACGCCGCACCGAGCGTTGTGCCGAAAAACGGGACGAGAATCCCGAATATCGTTTCTGAAACCATTGCGTCCCCCTTCCTCTTCGATACATAGATATGCCGAAGAAGCGCGCAACGTGCCGAAAAAAGCAACCCCGGCACCAAAAGCAACCCCGGCAGCAAAATCTGCCGGGGTTGCTTCACGATACCTTATGCAATTTTCTGATTTGCCGAAACGTGCGCCGCAGCTTCTTCGCTGCGATCAATCGCCTGATTGCGGAAATAGACCAGCAGGTTGACGGCAACAATCGCAAGATTGAGCACATACACCGCAAGCACGTAGTTGATATTGTGTGTGTAGAGTTTCGCGGCGATACCGGCAAGGTAGCCGGTGATGATCAGAAGAATGAACGGCAGGCTCATCGCGCGCGCCGTTCGGGCACGGTAGTTCTTATAGACGTTGATCGGCCAGGAAGCGCCGAAGCAAAGCAGCATAATCATTTCCAGAACGTTGGACATTGTGTTTCCCTCATTTCTTTTTTCTTGCACACGCATTATAGTATAGACAAACGATAAAGTCTAATATATAATAACTATAATTTCAATGTGTTTATGTTATGAATTATGGAGGGCATTCCCATGGAACTGACGCAGATCGCCTATTTCCTGACCGTTGCGGAAACGCAGCACGTTACACGCGCAGCGAAACAGCTTCATCTATCCCAGCCGGCGCTGACGCGCGCAATCCGCCGCATGGAGGAAGAACTCGGCGTGCCGCTGTTTTTGCCGAAGGGACGCGGACTGATGCTCAGCGAATACGGCGCCTATCTTCAAAAAAAACTGACGCCGATCTACGGGGCGCTGATGCAGATTCCCGATCAGCTGCAAAGAATGGCGCGGTTGGAAAACCAAACGGTGCATTTGAACGTGCTTGCCGCCTCCACCCTGATCACCGAAGCCGTCATCGCCTATCACAACGCGCACGAATCCATGCGGTTTGAGATCACGCAGCACCGAGAAAGCGCGCTTTTTGACGTCGGCGTCACCACACGCCTGTGGCAGCCGGATGCGGAAGCAGAAACCGGGAACCGCACCGTTTTGACCGAGCCGATCTATCTCGCTGTGCCGCGAAAGCATCCGCTTGCTGGCATAGGCACCCTGCCGCTTGCCGATGCGCGCGACGAGGGCTTTATCAGTCTGATGGGCTCGCACCAATTCCGCCTGATCTGCGATCAGTACTGCCAACATGCCGGATTTGCGCCGCACATCATCTTTGAAAGCGACAGTCCTGCGGCGGTGAAAAACATGATCGCAGCGGAGATGGGCGTTGCGTTTTGGCCGGCAGCAACGTGGGGCAAGCCCGATACCGACGCCATTCGGCTCTTAACGATCACCGATCCCATCTGCCAGCGCGACCTGGTTTTCGACTTCCACAGCAACAAGACGGACGAAAGCGCCGCGCACGACTTTTACCGTTTTTTGGTGCAGTACTGCGCCGATGCCATAGCAAAATAAAAAAGCCGGCAAGGGCGCCCTTGCCGGTTTTTTTACATATATTGCGCAAGCGTCTGCTGCAAAAGTTTTTTGTGCGCCTCCGCAACGGATTCGGGGTAGACCACCTTCGCCTTTGCGCCGAACTGCGTCAGCCAGCCGAGAAATGTCGGCGAAACGGCGATCGTTGCCGTGTAAGTAAACGTATTTTCACCCTCCGGCACCAAAATCGCATCGCGGCCGAAGCGGTCGAGCACCACGCCTGCCAGCGAATTGGCAAACTGCATTTTGACCTGCACCGCCTCGCCGGAATACATCGAAAAGACGTTTTTACCATAGACGGAAAGATCGGGCATCTTGTCTTTTTCGATCCAGCGCGGCTCACCGGTCTGGCGAATATCGCTCATATGATCCACGCGGTAGTGGGTCAGCCCGTGCCGCGCCGAATTCGCAACGAGATAATAAAACTCATTGTCCCACACCAGCGCATAGGGGCTGGCGGTGTATTCGCCGTCGCGGTAGATGCGTTCACGGTTCACGCCCCACTCAAAATAGCGGAAACGGATCTGCGAGTTTTTGGAAATTGCATCGTGGATGGCGTCAACGGCATAGTAAATGCTCTCGTCCATATTCTTCACGCGGCCGGATACGACGACGTTGCGCTGCAGCGTGCCGCCGGCGCTTCTTCCGGCAAGTTTTTCGAGTTTGCCGATCAGTTCCAGCGACTTCTTTTGCGTCAAAAACCGCGAGGACTGCACCGCATCCACCAGCAGCTTGACCTCCGGCAGTTCAAAATCGCGTTTGGCAAGGTAGTAGCCGCCGCCGCGTCCGCGCATAAGTTCGATAGCCATACCGTATTCCTGCAGGCAGGTAATATCGTTATATATGCTCTTGCGCTCGCTCGGAATGCCCTGCATCGCAAGCAGATCAACCAAATCCTGTGCCGTCAGCGGTGCGTTTTCGTCGCTGCGCTCGTAAAACAGATCGCGCAGAACAAGCAGTTTTAACTTCTGTTTTTCGGTCTTTGCCATAGCCATCGCTCCTTTCGTTTCGGAAGTGCGTTCTTCGCACATACTACTTTGTATAGATGAACTCTATCATATTTACTGTACAATAAATGGGACACAAAAGCAAGGGGAAAAGATTTGCGGTTTTGCGCCGAACGTGGTACAATAGAGAAAACGCTTGGAGGCGCACTATGCTGTATTTAGGATGCCATCTTTCTTTTTCCGGCGGCTTTGCCGCCATGGCGCAAACTGCACTTGGGCTGGACGCCACAACGCTGCAGTTTTTCACGCGCAATCCGCGCGGCGGCAGCGCAAAGACCATTGATCCGCAGGATGCCGAAGTCCTTTGCGCCCTGCAGCGCGAAGGCAAACTCGGTCCGATCGTCGCGCACGCCTCCTACACGGTCAATCCCTGCTCCGCCAATGAAGCCACGCGCAACTTTGCGCTGGAAACGATGCAGGACGACCTGCGGCGCATAGAGTTCATTCCCGGCAACCTCTATAACTTCCACCCCGGCAGCCACGTTGGGCAGGGCACGGAAACCGGCATTGAACAGATCATTCAGACGCTCAACGCCATTTTGACGCCGGAGCAGCACACGACGGTGCTGCTGGAAACGATGGCGGGGAAAGGCAGCGAAGTCGGCGGCAGATTTGAAGAACTGCGCGCCATTCTCGACGGCGTGACGCTTGGCGATCAGATGGGCGTCTGCCTGGATACCTGCCACGTTTTCGACGCCGGCTATAACATCAAAGACGACCTGGACGGCGTGCTTGCGGAGTTTGACCGCGTGGTGGGTCTTTCCCGTCTGCGCGCGCTGCATCTCAATGATTCGAAAAACCCGATCGGCAGCCACAAGGATCGCCATGAAAAGATCGGGCTTGGTAGCTTGGGCGTGGAAACGTTTGCGCGGATCGTCAATCATCCGGCACTTCGGCATCTGCCGATGGTGCTGGAAACCCCCAATGAATTGGACGGCTACGCTGCCGAAATCGCGCTTTTGCGAGCAAAAGCGATTGACGGCAAAACGGGAATGTGATACGGTATAGGTAAAGCGGAAAAGGAGCGTATTCTATGAACAACAAGCGGTATTGGAAAATCGGCACAACGCTGTTCGGCGTCGTTGCGGCAAGTATTTTGTTTTACGTGATTCTTACAAATTTCCCCGGCTTCGTCGACGTGATCAATCGTGCGATCAAGGTCATTGCGCCGCTGCTTTACGGCGCGCTGTTCGCGTTCTTGATGAATCCGTTCGTTTCGCTCTGTGATCGGCTGCTGATCCCGTTTTTCGAGAAGCGTAAGTGGTTCCCGAAAAGCCGCGCCACGGTGGCGCGGACGCTCGGCATCCTGCTCGCCGTCGTCGTGCTCGCGATTTTGATCTACGGCTTCTTCGCGCTGCTGCTGCCGCAACTATATGAAACCGTTTCCGGCATCGGTAAAAACCTCGGCGGTTACTACAGAAACACCGAACGGTGGCTGCTGCGGCAGTTCAACGACAGCCCTGAACTGCGCAACTATATGGACGCGATGATCGGCAAGATCTATGCCGGCGTCGAAGGCTGGCTGAATGAAGACCTGCTCAGCAATATGCAAAACGTGCTGACCGTTGTGACCGATTCGGTCAAAGCGTTCGTTTCCGGCATGCTCAACGTGGTGATCGGCGCAATCGTGGCGATCTACGTGCTGGCATCGAAGGAACGCTTCTCCGCCCAGACAAAAATGGCAATCGTCGCCCTGTTTTCCGAAAAAGGCGCAAACCGCATCTTTGCCGTCGGCAGAAAGACCTATGATATTTTCAGCGGCTTCCTCACCGGCAAACTGATCGACTCGTTCATCATCGGCGTGCTGTGCTATATCGGCATGCGGATTTTGGGACTGCCGTTCCCCGCGCTGATCTCCGTCGTCGTCGGCGTTACGAATATCATCCCGTTCTTCGGCCCGTTCATCGGCGCCGTGCCATCCACCGTTTTGATCTTGCTGGAAAACCCGCTGCAGGCGCTGTATTTCTTGATCTTTGTGCTGATTTTGCAGCAGCTTGACGGCAACGTGATCGGTCCGAAGATCCTCGGCGACAGCATCGGCATTTCCGGCTTCTGGGTGCTGGTGTCCATCACCGTCGCAGGTGCGCTGTTCGGTTTCGGCGGCATGCTGCTCGGCGTGCCGGTCTTCGCCGTGCTCTATGAATTCTTCAGCGAGTGGGTGCATGCCAAACTGGAAACCAAGCAGCTTCCGACAACACGCGAATCCTATCTCGGCATCGAGGCGGTCGATGAACTGCCGCCTGCCGAAACGCCGCCGGAGGCGTAATTGCGAAAACACTTGATTTTCGCAAAAAGGTCTGCTATAATCGTCAAGACGCCGTGAAAACGGCGCGACGATACGGACAGGTATCGAAGTGGTCATAACGGCCCTGACTCGAAATCAGGTGTACCGGCAACGGTACCGTGGGTTCGAATCCCACCCTGTCCGCCAAATAAGGGAGTAGATTTTGATAGAAAATCTACTCCCTTTTTCTATGCCGTAAACCCTTGATCCGAAGAAATCGCATGGTAAACTTGATCTAAGAACTCCATGACTTCTTTCGATCCGCAATAAGAAGACCTGCCATAATGGAGAATGACGTCATCCTCCAATATTGACAGGAGCGCTTTTCTCGCTCCTGTATGATTATTGTTTTGATTGAGAAAATCCGCAAAGATTTGTTCCGTATACCAAGCCATAATTCTTTCCTCTCATAGACTTGCGAAAAACCGTTTTATCCTTCCAGCCGCGCCGATATACCCCATTGGGGAGGTTTTTCATCGCCATGCAAAATCCACAGAACCGGCACGCCCGCCGCCGCATCCTCTGCGGGATACTCACCTTTTCCGTCCGTAAAGAGAACAATGCACGACGGCCTCAACTCGTTATGCATACGAACATAGCAAAATGCACCGGCAAAATCCGTACCACCGTAGCCGCGCGGACGAATACGGAGCAGCTCTCCTACGGTGCAAAACGGAATCGGCTGCGTTACGTTTGTATCGAAAAAACAGAGTGATCCCGTCATTTTCCCGTTAAACTGCTCGATTGCCGAACCGATCTCTCCGTAGACCAATGCGAGCATTTCATCCGGAATAGAGCCGGAGCTATCCACCATAAAGAGGATGTTTTTCACGCTGCTCTCCCGCTCGTTGAAGTCCGGCAGGAAAAAGTCGCTGTCCGAAAAGCGGTGATCCGGAGGCGTAAACGAGTAGTCGCATACTTCTTCCTGCAAAAACACATTCAGAAGCTTGCGCCACTCCAGTTTGGCGCTCTCCACGCCATGAACAATTCGTTCCATTGTCTGTGCATGCTTCGACGATGAGGCGTCTATGCTCTCGATCATATGGATCAGCCGATCGATTGCCGAGTCCAACGCCTCTGTATCGTCGTTCGTTTGAAATGGCTGCATATCGTTTTGCAGGTCGGGGAGTTCCTTTGGCGCTTCGTTCTTTTCTGTTGGCTCGACCTCGTCCTTCGTCTCAACCACACCAGAGACGGCAGTCATTTCCTCATCCGTACTATCGGCGCCTGCTGCCCCCGCAAAGGAGAGGGGAAACGAAGAAAGCTTCGGATGAAGGATCGGTCCGCTTTTTTCTTCCTCTCGCACAATCTCATCGGGCTCTTTGCAATCGGGGGACAAAATCAATATTCCGTCCTCCGGCATCGTAAAGCGTCCCCACCACTCATCCGAGTCGATCCGATAGCGGTTTCTTTGCCCTGCGGGTAGCGTGGAAGCGTCAAAAGGCACCGCATGAAACGCTTCTATTGGCGTCAGCGTATTCCCCTCTAATTTCGGATAATAGGTCGTGCGCGGCAAATTACCGATATGCCGAAACTGATCCTTGCACAGACCAAGCTCATACAAAAAGGAATTGAGAATAATATCGCATGCATGATGATACCGATCTCCGGCAAAGATTGGCGGTCGGCGTACATCCTCCCGGACAAGGTGCAACACCTGATGCGCGAGCATATAGTCCAGCTCCTGCCCGCTCAGTTTTTGAAGCCAATCCGGATCGAAAAAGATCACGCGACCGTTTGTGGAGATACGATAGACCTGTTTCGTTGCAACATAGCGCAGATACATCAAAACGAGCGCCAATTCGGGAGCGTCGACCATCAGACGCGCGCGGGAATGCTGCAACATCGCGCGGAGTCGATCTTGCCGCTGCTGTGTCATCATAACAGCTTGCCCTCTTCACTTTGATACGCGATCCACTCGGAAAAGATCGGATCGTCATGTAACGCAGCGCGAATATGCCGCATTTTATAATAATCGCTAAACAGCCGAAAACGAAACTCAATCGGCAATTTGCATGCATAAGAAATGGAATTTTTGAACTCCGTCAGCGGACGCTCCGTCCTTGCATAGTCCGCCATGGCTGCAACCGTGGCATAGAGCAGCTCCGGTCGTTCGGGAGGACGATCCGCCATCCCGGAAAAAATTTCTTTGACATCCGGAATATGTTGATAAATCTCATACCACGTTTGAAGGGATGCCGCCGTTTTCACACCGACACATCCCGCAATCAGCGGATAGACCTCGCCAAGATTCCCGGAGACATTTCGGAGAATACTGCTCACCATTTCCCACGTACGCGGCGTCGGAAATGCAATATCGTCCTCTGCAGGAACAAACCCATTCAGCATTGAGGCATTATAATCCAAATAGCCGATGACCGCCGGATGAATACCGACGCGAATCGCCCAATCGTGCCATGCCGCGCTATCGCCCTTGATCTCAATGTGACACAACCGATTTGCCAGCGCCTTTGGCATGTGAAACGCGACGCTTCGATCCGTAACGCGGTTGCCCGCTGCGATAACAATACAGTTCTCCGGAAGCTGATGCTCGCCGATGGTTCTGTCCAATGTGATCTGGTATGCGGCTGCCTGCACCGACTGCGGAGCAGCAGTAATCTCATCCAAAAACAGAATATTGATAACGTCCTCAGAATTGTCCATCTGGAAAATCTTCGGTCGCAGCCAAACCGCCAGCGTTCGATCCTCATTTGCCGTTGGAATGCCGCGCAGATCGACCGGATTGAAAAGCAGCAGCCGCACATCCGTGACGCAAACCGTCTTCCCTGTCTGTTCTCGGATCATTGCCGCAATTTGTCGAATACCCTGAGACTTTCCGACGCCCGGCGGTCCCCAAAGCATAACGGACGGAAAGCTCCGTAAAGGTGTATTGCTTTGAATGAGCGTGCTGTACGCCGTGGATAGAAGCTCGACCATTTGCGATACCGAGAGCTGGATTATTCCTTGATTCTGTGTCAACACGATCGTTTCCTCCTTTGCCGATTTTATCTCAGCAAAGGCATCTTAGCAGATTATCTGTCCAATAAACCGGACTTTTCCAATATTTTTCACCATAAGTCTCATAAACGCACAAACCCCATCGCCGATTTGCTATCAATATATGCTTTCTTATTTCATGGAATAAAGGGTGGGATTCGAAAGGCGGCTCTTGGCAAGGCTCCGGTGGAGCTTGCAACCGCCGTGGCTTTTCCGCAGAAAAGGAATCCCACCCTGTCCGCCAAAAAACAGGACACCCTTTGGGGTGTCCTGTTTTTTGGCTTTCGCACTTGACGGCGGAAAAAACTTCGGATACGATAATAGCGTAAAAGTGACGCACCGAAGCGCAGGAGGATTCTCATGATCAAAGTTGCATTTTATGACGCAAAGCCCTACGACAAACCCTCGTTTGAAAATTGCGGCGAGCCGCGCGGTCTGCAATTCCGCTTTCTTGAAACGAAGCTGAACGAAGACACCGTGGAATTGGCAAACGGCTGCGACGCCGTATGTGTTTTTGTCAACGACGACGTTAACGCCGCGGTGATCAATCGGCTCTATAAACTGGGCGTGAAACTGATCGCGCTCCGTTCGGCAGGCTACAACAACGTAGACGTCCGCGCCGCGTTCGGCAAGGTACACGTTGTCCACGTCCCTGCCTACTCGCCCTACGCCGTGGCGGAACACGCGATGGCGCTGCTGCTCACGTCCGTTCGACGCATTCACAAGGCGTACAACCGGACGAGAGAATTCAACTTCTCGCTGAGCGGTCTGACCGGATTTGATCTTCACGGGAAAACCGTGGGCGTCGTCGGCACGGGCAAGATCGGTCGGATCTTCATCGACATCTGCCGCGGATTCGGCATGAACGTGATCGCCTACGACCGTTATCCGGCGGAGGACAGCGGCATTGCATACGTGCCGCTGCAGGAACTGTTCCGCCGCAGCGATATCATCTCTTTGCATTGTCCGCTGACGGACGACACGCGCCACATGATCGGCGCGGACGCCATTGCGGCGATGAAGAAAGGCGTCGTCATCGTCAACACGTCGCGCGGCGGTCTGATCGACGCGGAAGCGCTGCTGGAAGGCATCAAGGAACGGAAGATCGGCGCGGCGTGCCTGGACGTTTACGAAGAGGAAGCGAACATCTTCTTTGAGGATCGCTCCGGGCATATTCTGAACGACGATCTGCTCTCACGGCTGATCTCCATGCCGAACGTGATTGTGACTTCGCACCAGGCGTTTTTGACGGAGGAAGCGCTGACGAACATTGCGGAAACGACGGTGAGCAACATTTTATCGTACTTTGAAAAGGACGGCGTCTGCGATAACGAACTGTGCTACCGCTGTGGCAATATCGAACGATGCAAAAAAGAGCGCAAGGAGCGGTGTTTTTAAGCATGGCGCGTTTGACGATTTTCGACGTTGAAACGCCGAACCGCCGGAGCGACCGCATGAGCGCAATCGGCATCACCATAGTGGAGGACGGCGCGATTACCGGCTCGTTTTTCTCGCTTGTCAATCCGGAAACGTATTTCGAGCCCTTCAACACGTTTTTGACCGGCATCAGCGAAAAAACCGTTCAAGATGCGCCGACGTTTCCCCAACTGTGGGAACAGATCGAGCCGCTGATGTCCGGCAGCATCCTTGTGGCGCACAACGCCGTCTTTGACCTCTCCGTGCTGAAACGATGTCTGCGCGATTACGGCATTTTCTGGCAGGATGACGTGCGCTACCTCTGTACGGTGCAAATGGGGCGGCGCCTGCTTCCGGGGATCAGCCACAAGCTCAACGTTCTGTGCGATTATTACGGCATTCCGCTGGACCATCATCAGGCGGACAGCGACAGTATGGCGTGCGCGCAAATCTTGCTCCGCTATCTTGCTTCCGGCGCCGATATCCGGCAATTTCTCCGAACGTACTGTTTTTTCTGACTAATAAAAAGACGTCCCAAAAGTTATCTTTTGGGACGTCTTCGCTATTTGATCTTTTTAAAATTGCCGTAGGTTTCGCTGACCGTTTCGGCAAAAGCGAAGGTATTATCGTACTTTTTCAATATATTTTGGAAATCGACCATCTGGTGCTTATTGACGACGCAGATCAGCATCGTTCTGCCCTCATGGCTGAAGCCGCCGACGGCGGAAATTTCAGTACAGCCATGGCGGAGCGTATTGGTAATCTCCTGCTCCAGCTCCCGCGGATGCGCCGTGATGACCGTAAACTTGCACGCCGTCTTGGTGCCGCGCAGGATCTGTCTGCCGACAAAGCTGGAAATGAAGCAGTACAGCACACACAGGCAGACCGGCTTATAGTTATAAATCATCGTGCCCGATTCGTCCGGCACGGCATAGACGAAGAACGAAATCGCCGCAACGATGGCATTCAGCGTGAACGTCACCCAGAAGAAGTTCAGTTCGGGATTGCGCTTGCTGATGTATTTGGACAAAATCTCCGTGCCGCCGGTCGAGGCGTTGCTGCGGAAGCAGACGCCATAGACAAAGCCGCTCGTTACACCGGCAAGGATCACGGGATAGATCGTATCGTAGCCGTTGGTAATGTACTGAAAGCGCTGCATCGGCAAACTCTGCAAATAGAGGAAGGAGAAGGAATACGTCACGCAGAACACCAGCGTCCGAACGGCAAATCTGCGATCCACAAGGAAAAACGCCAGCGTACAAAGCGGAACGTTGATCAGCAGCGACATATAGCCGATACTGAAGCCGGTCTTGTATTGCACCATCGTGGCGATACCGTTCAGTCCGGCAGGCGCGAAGCCGTTTTCCACGATGAACAGTTCATAGTTGAACGCCAGCAGAATGGCAACGAGGATAATCTTCAAATAGGTCAAAACAGGATGGACACGGCGTTTCATACAGTTCCCTCTTTCTTTTTCTCGCCAAAGGCAAAGACCTTATTCAGCACGAAATTGACCGGCGTCGAGCAGAACATTGCAAGCAGCGGCGACACGATCTGCGAAAAATGCAGCACGTCAACAAACAGGAGCAGCAGTCCCTGCTGCATGGCGTACGTTGCAACGTAGCACGCACAGGAGCGCAGAAACGTGCCGAAATTCGTCTTTGTACCGGTAAACACCACGGCGCGATTCCAAAAATAAAGATCGACGACGCAGGCGCAGTAGGCGATCGTGTTCCACCAGAGATAATGTCCGCGTCCGAAGCGGAAAACGAGCAGGTAAAAAACGACAAGCTGTACGACGCTCCCCGTCAGTCCGACGAGCAGAAACCGCACGAATTGCAGCGCGTTTTCATAGCTTTCGTCCGTCAACTCCCGACCTGCCAGCCGAAAGAAAAACGCCATGGCGCGCCGCAGCCATGCGCGAAACGCGTCGGCGATTTTGTGAAACATGGTATCGCCCTCCAAACTGCATAGAGTATAGCACGCGCGCGCCGTAAATGCAACTTCCTCTTGCGGCAATCGCCGCTTCCGTGCTATAATGAGAAAAAACTCTGTGAGGTGGCAATTATGTACTATATCGGCGTTGATCTCGGCACGACCAACATCAAAGCCGCCGTCTATACGGACGCGATGCAGCTGGTTGATCGTCAGAGCTTCCCCGTTGCGTATCTGCGCGAGGAAAATCGCGTGGAATTCGATGCGGATCGCTACTGTGAGGACATTTTGCTTTTGATCGGCAAGATCTTCAAGGACAACCAACTGGATGGATCGAAAGTTGCGGAAATCGCCTTCACCGGTCAGGCGGAAAGTTTGGTCGTTGTGGACGGCAGCGGCAAAACCCTGCGCAACGCCATTTCGTGGATGGACGAGCGCAGCACGGACGAATGTGAAACGCTTGCCAAGCAGTTCACCCACGCGGAAATCGAAGCAACGACCGGTCAGATGGCGGTGCTGCCGACGTGGCCGGCAACGAAGATCCTGTGGCTCAAAGCGCACGAGCCGGCAGTCTACGAAAATGCCGCAACGTATTTCCTGCTCAAGGATTTCATCGTCTATCGGCTGACCGGCAAAAAGGTTTCCGATATGTCGATTGCCACGTTCTCGTTCTATTTCGATATCTACGAAAAGAAATACTGGCAGAAGATGCTCGCCGCCATCGGCGTGCGTGAAGCGCAGCTTCCGCCGCTCGTCGAGCCCTGCACCGTTGCCGGCACGCTGCTGCCGGAAGTCGGCGCAAAGGCCGGCATCACCGCACCGGCAAAGATCAACGTCGGTACGCTCGACCATTTCACCGGCATGATCGGCACGGGCAACGTCACCGCCGGCGGCATGACGCTCTCGACCGGCACGGTCATGGCGCTGACGACGCTTGCCGCCGAGCCGTGTCCGCGTGACAGCGGCATCGCCATGCACTACGGCTTTGTGCCCGATACGCATATCATGCTCCCCGTTGCCGAGTCGGGCGGCGTTTCGCTGGAATGGTTCCGCCGCACCTGCATGGGCGAAACGTCCCTGCGCGAGGCGGACGAAGAAATTGCCAAGCGCGAGCTGCCGAACAAACTGCTGTTTTTGCCGTATATGGTCGGCACGAACGCGCCCGAGTTCGATGCGGACGCCTCCGGCTGCTTCTTCGGTCTGCGGCAGGAAAACGATAAGTTCGATATGGCGTGCGCCGTGATGGAAGGCGTGGCGTTCATGCTCCGCAAAAACTGCGATTATATCCGCGCCAAGGGCACGGCAATTTCGCGCATCATCGCCACCGGCGGCGGCGCAAAGAGCGAAGTCTGGTGCCAACTGCAGTCGAATATCACGGGGCTTCCCGTCGTCATTCCCAAGGAGAAAGAGGCGGCGTGCCTCGGCGCGGCGATCATCTGCGCCGTGGAAGACGGCAAATTTGCCTCCTACGAAGACGCGGCGAAAACGTGCGTTTCATTTACCAAGCGCTTTGAGCCGACCGACGCGGCAAAGTATGAGAAGAAGTACGAAAAATTCTGCGCCCTCTACGACGCCATGCTGAAGGTCACACGGCTATGACGGGCGAACTTGAGCGTCTGCGCGAGACGAAAACCGCGTCGGAAGACATCTTCCGCGGCAATATTCTGCATCTGTTCCTCGATATGGTTGAACTGCCGAACGGCAAGATCGACCACCGCGAGCTGATCCGCCACATCGGCGCAGTCGCGGTCATTCCCGTGAATGAAAACGGCGAAGTTGTCGTTGAACGGCAGTACCGCTATCCCATTGACATGGTGATGACGGAGATCCCTGCCGGTAAACTCGACGCCAAGGACGAAGACCCCCTGCTTGCCGCCAAGCGCGAATTGCAGGAGGAAACCGGCTACACCGCCGATAACTGGACGGATCTCGGTCCGTTCTATCCGGCGCCGGCATACAGTGACGAGAAAATTGAACTGTATCTGGCACAGGGACTGCACCTCGGCGAGCGGCACCTCGACGACGATGAGTTCATCGACGTGCAGCTTGTCCCGCTTGCGGAATTGGTAAAGCAGGTCATGGCAGGCGAAATCTACGACGCAAAGACGCAAATCGCCGTCCTCCGCGCCGCAAGAATGTTGGGAAAATAAAGAATAAAAAATTGTCCTCCATTTTCAAAAATGGAGGACGATTTTTTATCCCTGCATTGCTTTATGCAGCGCGTGGACGGCACGCGGTGCGTCGCCGTCCGGCACGGCGAGCAGCAGCGTGCGGCTGTCAAACGGACGCAGGATCGTTTCCACCGCCACACCGCTTTCGCGGAGTGCGGAAAGCAGTTTCGCCGCGTCCGCGCCGGGCTGCGTGCGGTCAAACAGCACCGCAATAAGCGCGAGATCGTCGCGCACGGTATATTCGCCCTTTTGCGCGGCAAGCGCATCGACGGCATTGTGCAGCGCATCGGACGGGATCGACGCCGTTTCCCTGCCGAATGCGGCAGTCGTGAAATCCGGCGCGACGCGAACGGCGGAAAGCGCCGCTTCCAACGCGCCGCTGCCGCCGTTCGAGAGCGAAAGCAGCGCGCGTCCGCGCCGCACGGCAAGGCAAAGCGCCGTTCGGCGCTGCACCGCAGAAAGCGTCGGTGCGATCAGCGTACCGGGATCGTCCGGCTGCCACGTGGATCGAATCCGCATCGGAATACCGCTGTCGCGCAGCGGTTTGACCGTGCCCTCGTGCAGCACCTGCGTGCCAACGCGGCAGAGTTCTCCGAGTTCGGCGTAGGTCAAATTCCGCACCGGCGCGGCGTCGGGCACAAGCGCGGGATCGGCTTCCAGCAGTCCGGGGACGTCGGTGAAATTTTCATACAGATCCGCGTCGAGCGCCGCCGCGGCAAGTGCGCCGGAAATATCGCTGCCGCCGCGCGTAAAAGTGCGGATGTTGCCGCCGGCGTCGCGTCCGTAGAAGCCGGGCGTAACGAACGGCAGCGCCGCCAGCTTCCGCAGCGTACCGTAAGAGCGCACGGTATCTACGCTGCCATCCGGCGTAAAGCGAAGCCACGCCGCACTGTCGAGAAACTGCCAGCCAAGCAGCGACGCGAGAATTCGCGCGGAAAAATATTCGCCGCGCGAGACGAGATAGTCCTGCGTCACGCCACGCGAGACTTCCGATTCCAGCCGCGCAAGTTCGTCGCGCACGTCGTAGGCAAGCGCAAGGTCGCGGACGATCGCAGCGACACGGTCGGCAAACGCGGCGAAGACTTCGCGCCAGTCGCCGCCGCGCCGCCGAAGATCGTAGCAATAATAGAGCAGATCGGTGATTTTTTCGTCCTCTTTCGTGCGCCGCCCGGGCGCGGAAACAACTGCGCCGCGGCGGGCGGGATCGGCTTCCAAAATCGCCTGCACGCGCCGAAAGCCGGCGCTGTCGGCAAGCGAAGAGCCGCCGAATTTGGAAATAGAAAGCATCGGTGGTCGACCTCCGAAGAAAGCGTATGACCGAGGGGAAGCGTTCCCCCTGCGGTATTTTATGTCACATTTGGCGGTTTTGCTTTACTTTTTCCAAAATATGAGATAAAATAGATAGACGATTTTATCCGAGGGGGATTTTGAATATGCATTGGTCCGAAAAAATCGCACAGGAGATCATCCGCCGCGATCCCGACAAAGCAGAATACGTTTGCGCGGCAGGTATCAGCCCGTCCGGCTCCGTCCATATCGGCAATTTCCGCGACGTGGCAACGCCGCTTTTCGTTGTGAAATCGCTGCAGAAAATGGGCAAAAAGGCGCGGCTGCTGTTTTCGTGGGATGAGTTTGACCGCTGCCGCAAAATCCCTGCCAACGTCCGCGCCGTCGTCGGCGACAGTTATGATAAGTACATCGGCTGCCCCTACGTTGACATTCCCGATCCGTGGGGCTGCCACGAAAACTACGCCAAGCACTTCGAGGCGGAATTCCTTGACGCCATGGCGCAGTTCGGCATTGAACTCGACTGCCGCTATCAGGCGGATCTGTACCGCTCCGGCGCGTATACCGAGGATATTCTCGAAGCGATTGCCAAGCGCGGCGAGATCTTTGAGATCCTCGACGCCTTCAAAACGAAGGACACGTCCAAGTCCGAGGAAGAACTGAAAGCCGAGCACGACGCGGAAAAAGCGGTGTACTCACCCGTTTCCATCTTCTGCCCGGAGTGCCACACCGACTTTACGACGATCGAATCGTTCTCCGAGGACGGCACCGAGGCGGACTACGTCTGCCGCTGCGGTCATCACGGTCATTTTCATTTCAAAACCGATCACAACTGCAAACTGGCGTGGAAAGTGGACTGGCCGATGCGCTGGCGCTATGAAAAGGTCGATTTCGAACCGGGCGGCAAGGATCACGCCGCGCCCACCGGCTCGTACAACAACGCCAAGGTCATCTCCAAAAAGATTTTCGGCTACGAAGCGCCGCTGTTCCAAGGATATGAATTCATCGGCATTCGCGGCACTACGGGCAAAATGTCGTCCTCGTCGGGACTGAATCTGACGCCGGACACGCTGCTCAAACTCTATCAGCCGGAGATCATTCTCTGGCTCTATGCCAAGACCGAGCCGACGCACGCGTTTGACTTCTGCTTTGATGACGGCATTTTGAAGCAGTATTTTGAGTTTGACCGTATGCTGACTGCCGTGCGCGAGGGCAAGGCAGACGAATTGATGCAGACCGTCATGGCGCTTTCCGCCGTGGAAGGCCGCGAGCCGGTCACCGTGCCGATGTCGCTGATCGTGCAGATGGGGTCGGTCGTGGACTTCAACGTTCCGATGCTCGAAACCGTCTTTGAGAAGATCGGCACGCCGTATCGCTATGAGCAGTTTGCCGACCGTCTGGACCGCGCGAAGTTCTGGCTGGAGCAGTGCGCGCCCGATCAGGTCAACCGCCTGAATACCTACCGCAACTGGGAAGTTTACAACGAACTGACCGACGAGGAAAAGGAAGAAGTACACCGCCTGCACGACTACCTTGCCACGCAAGAATATACGCTTGACGAACTGAACACCGTGATCTACGCCATTCCCGCCGAGCTGTTCGGTCTGTCGCGTGACAGCAAGGAGCTGAAAGAGAAGCAGTCCGCGTTCTTCCGCAACGTCTATCGGCTGCTGATCGGCAAGGAAAAAGGTCCGCGTCTGTATCTGTTCCTGTATGCCATTGAAAAAGAACGCTATCTGAATCTTCTCGATTTCTCCTATCCGATGACGGAGGAGGAAGCAAAGAAGCCGGAAGAAGAAGTTGCGCCCGTCAAGGAAGAAAAAGTCTACGGCGATCCCGACCCCGTCGCACCCGTGAAGCCGGAGATCGACATCGACGCCTTCGGCACGCTCGACCTGCGCGTGTGCAAGGTGGTCAAATGTGCGGAGATCCGCAAGAGCGCAAACTGCCTGAAGCTGACGCTCGATGATGGTCTGGAGGGCCGAACGATCGTGTCCTCGATCAAGCACGACTACGCGCCGGAAGAACTGATCGGCAAGAAGATCATCGTCGTCGCCAACCTGAAGCCCACGCGCATCACCGGCGTGACGAGCGAGGGTATGCTGCTCGCCGGCACGAATAACGCCTGCGGCTGCAAGGTCATCTTCGTGGATGACGCGATCCCCGTCGGAACGCAGATCAAATGAGCCGAAACCAAAAGAAGTTTTGCATTGCCGGCGCGATTGTCGGCGTGTTTTGGGCGCTCGTCGTCTTTTCCAATTCGATGCGCATCGGCACGGACTCCAAGGAGCAAAGTCTGGGGCTGCTTGCGCTGCTGCTTCGGTGGCTTCCGTTTTTGAAAACCTTCGACCTCGCCCTGCTCCACGGCATCCTTCGCAAACTCGCGCACCTGACCGAGTATGCGATCCTCGGCGTGCTGCTGGCGCGTGCGTTCGTCTGCAAGAATTGCAAATGCGCGTTTTTTGCCGCGCCGCTTTTGACCGGCGCGCTACTTGCCGCGATCGACGAATGTATCCAACTCTACACCCCGGGACGCAGCGGCAAAATCACCGACGTGCTGATCGATACTATCGGCGTTACGATCGGTATCCTGCTCTTCCGCCTGTGGCGAAAACGGTATAAAAAAGAAGAGAACGCTTAGCGTTCTCTTCTTTTTTCGCATCAATCAATAACGGCAGACGCAACTTCGCGTCTGCCGTTATTGATTTTCTTTTTCCATTTCGCGCTGCACCTGCGTAAAAAAGTCGGCAGGTGTAACACCCAATGCCGCGATCACGCGCCAAATTGTTTCCATGTTTGCGTGGATTGTCCCCTTTTCAATCATCGTCAAATGCGTTCGGGCGATACCGGCAAAGCCGCTCAGCACTTCCTGCGTCCAATGCTTTTCTTTTCGCAATGCACACACAACGCGCCCTAATGCTTCATAACTGAACATCGGCAACCCTCCTATGTACATAATAGAAGAATTGTCCAAAAAGTTTGTCTATTACTATAGACAAATAATGTATATTATGCTATACTTTTTCCAGTTTATGCGAAATGTAGAAAGAGAGGATTTTTATGAAAGCGCTCGTTTGTGAACTTTGCAGCAGCAATGACATTGTTAAGCAAGACGGCTTCTATGTTTGCCAGCATTGCGGCACAAAGTATTCCCCCGAGGAAGCGAAAAAGCTGATGGTTGAAGGCGTCGTTAAAATCGACACATCGGATGAATTGGCAAATCTGTATCAAATTGCACGACGCGCGAAGGAAGACCTCAATGCCGAAAGTGCCGCCAAATACTACGATATGATTCAAGTAAAAGATCCCACAAGTTGGGAAGCTGCATTCTATAGCGTATACTTTAAAGCAATGAACTGCACAATCGCCGAGATGGAATCTGCCGCCATCTCTGTTAGCAACTGTATTGATTCGGTCCTCGAACTAATAAAGGATCACATCGAGGAAAAAGCAGAACAAATTGAGGCTGTTAATACCGTTGCCGCAGAGTGCATTGGCATTTCTTCTTTCCTATATAAGGGCGCAAAAAAGCATTACAACGAGATTGACATAAGCATACGACACAAATTCGCATCGGAAATGAATTCCCGCTGTCTTGCTGCTAAAGACATTCTGTGTACTTTAGGTAACAGTATAGATGCCGTTTTTAACGATTATCCTGAGCTTCATGCTACCGCTGTTGAAGCATGGAAGCAGAGTATTGACAGGCTCAATTATTTAGCGACAGACTATACCGCTGAAGGAAAAGCAGCAGCCAACAAACTCATGACGATGTATGCTTCAAAAATCCAGAATTATGAGCCGTCCTATTCTCCGCCATTGTATGGGGACAAAGAAACATCGAGCGGCAGTAGCGGCGGTGGCTGTTATGTCGCAACGGCGGTCTATGGTTCGTACGACTGCCCACAGGTTTGGACATTGCGTCGCTACCGTGACGACACGCTTGCGGAAACGTGGTACGGTCGCGCATTCATCCATACGTATTACGCCATCAGCCCGACGCTGGTCAAATGGTTCGGTAAAACCGCGTGGTTCCAAAACCTCTGGCGCGGAAAACTGGATCGATGGGTCAGAGAACTGAATGATCGCGGTGTTGAGGATACGCCGTATCAAGATAGAAATTGGTAAGAGTAAGACGCAGGCACGGAAACGTGCCTGCGTCTTACTTTGCATTATCATCCTTCGTACGCCATCATCTTATCGATGCGGCGCTGGTGTCTGCCGCCTTCAAACTCGGTCGTCAGCCACGTATCGACGATTTCCAGCGCGAGTTTCTCGCCCGTGATCGCCGCGCCGAGCGCCATCATGTTGGTATCGTTATGCTGGCGCGTGAGTTTTGCCGAAAACAGGTCGTGCAGCAGGGCGCAGCGGATACCCTTGACCTTATTGGCGGTGATGCTGACGCCGATGCCGGTCATGCAGAGCACGATACCCTTTTCACATTCGCCGGAGGCGACCGCCTTTGCCGCAGGACCGGCAAAATCGGGATAATCGCAGCTTTCCGCGCTGTGCGTGCCGAAGTCCACGACCTCATGTCCCTGTGCAAGCAGATGCGCCTTGACTTTTTCTTTGAGTTCAAACGCGCCGTGATCGCAGGCAATTGCAAGTTTCATAGATACGCCTCCTAAACAATAGATAAATAAACGAGAATCATCGTCGCAGCGGCAGCCGCTGCCGCCGCAAGCGAAATCGTCATCGCGATCGACGCGCGCACCGGGTGTCCGCGCCGCAGCAGCCGCGACGTGCCGTAAGCCAGCACCATCGCACCCGTGATTGCCGTGCAGTCCACGTCAAATACGAACAGCACCGCAGCGGCAGCGCACCACAGCCACAGATACAGCGCCGCGCCGCTTTTCCTTCTGCAAAACTGCACGAGCGGCACAACAAGTCCGCAGACGGTCAACGCAATCGTCGGCAGCTTTGTCAGCGCGGCAAAGAAGAACGACCACGGATGCACACCGCCGAGCGGCAGGATCGGAAACGCCGCGGCGTAATATCCGACGATCATACCCCAGAAATCCGCACGGCCGTAGCACTGCGGAAAGCCCATGCCGAACAACAGTCCCGCCGGTGTGAACGTCAGCGGCAGCGTCACGGCAGCCGCCAAAAACGGCAGCAGAACCGTCACGATCGCGCCGAATGCGCCGAGTCGATCTTCACGCACGCGCTGCGCCGCGCCGACAATCGCCACGATCAGCAGCACCGTCGCAAAGAGCGCAAGCAGCGGATCGAAGGTCGCTGCCGCGGCAAGCGCCGCACCGGCAAGCGCAAGCAGCCACCACGCACCGCCGGCAAACCACAGCCACGCGGCAAAGACCGCGACGGCAAACAGTACCGTTTCTTCACCGAGCAGGATCGCGGAAAGCGCAGTCAGGCAGCCGCCGGCAAGCGAAGAGATCACGCTGCCGGTCATCGACTTCGTCAAAAAATACACCGCAGCGGCAGCCATCACGGGCGGCACCGTTTGCATGATCAGATCCGGCACACTCGCCGCACCGACCGTCAGCAGTACTTCCGCAACCAAAGCTGCGGCAGCGACCGCCGCCGGAATCAGCCACCAAAACAGGTCGCCGAGCCGAAGCGGAAATGCCGCTTCCACGGCGAAACGCGGTTTTTCAAACGCGAAAATCCATTCCAGCGTTCCTTTTTTCGGCAGTTCCGCCCGGATCCACGCAGCGCAGAACCAAACGGCAAAAACTACCGCCATTGCGGGGAAAATCAGCGATATCACGGCTGTCGCCTCGCTTTCTCTTTACAGTTTCTTGACGCGGTCAAGGAATTTTTTGCGCTTCGGATGGGCGTCGTCGCCGATGCCCACACAGAATTTTTTCAGCTGCTCTTTCTGCGCCTTGCTGAGTTTCTGCGGTGTTTCCACCGTGACGGTCACGTACTGATCGCCGCGGTTTTTATAGCCGACGTAGGGGATGCCCTTGCCGCGCAGACGGAATACCGTGCCTGTCTGCGTGCCCTCCGGCACCTTATAGCGCACCTTGCCGTCGAGCGTCGGCACTTCAATCTCCGCGCCGAGCGCCGCTTCCGCAAAGGTGATCGGCATTTCGCAAAGCACGTTTGCGCCCTCGCGTGAAAACAGCGGATGTTCGCGGATCGTGACCGCCACCATCAGATCGCCGTTCGGACCGCCGTTCAATCCGGCGCTGCCCTCGCCGCGCACGCGAATGGACTGCCCTTCGTCGATACCGGCAGGGATCGAAACTTCCAATTTCTTATTCTTGCGTACCTTGCCCTTGCCGCGGCAGGTCTGGCAGGGGTCTTTGACGATCTTTCCCGTGCCGCCGCACTTGGGGCATGCCGACGTCTGCGCGAACGCGCCGAACGCCGTCTGCCGCGTGATGCGCACCGTGCCGGTGCCGCGGCATTGATCGCACGTTTCCGGCTGCGCGCCGTTCTTGCAGCCCGTGCCGTGGCACGTCGGGCAGGATTCGATCCTGCCGACCGTGACTTCTTTTTTGCAGCCGAACGCCGCTTCTTCAAACGTCAGTTCCACTTCCGCGCCGACGTTCTGCCCTTTCATCGGACCGTTGCGCCGCGCGGACGCGCCGCCGCCGAAGAAATCGCCGAACAGGTCGCCCAGATCGCCGAATCCGCCAAAGCCGCCGAAACCGCCGCCGAAGCCTGCGCCCGCACCGGCATTGAAGTTCGGATCGACGCCGGCAAAGCCGTATTGATCGTACCGTGCGCGCTTTTCGGGATCGGACAGGATCTCGTTCGCCTCGTTGACTTCCTTGAACTTCGCCTCGGCTTCCTTATCGCCGGGGTTCATATCGGGGTGGTATTTCTGCGCCATCTTCCGATACGCTTTTTTGATCTCCGCATCGGAGGCGCTTTTCTCCACGCCTAACACTTCATAATAATCTCGTTTTTGATCTGCCATAGGAATTGCTCCTCATCCGCTTCTATGTACGCCGATACGGGCAGTAAAGTACTGCCCGTAAACGGTATTAGCGAAACTTATTTCTTATCGTCGTCCACGACTTCGTAGTCGGCGTCAACCACGCCGTCCTGCGCGGCGCCGCCTGCCTGCGCGGCATTCGGATCGCCCTGCGGCGCGGCATTCTTATAAAGCTTCTCGCTGATGGCGTAGAACGCCTTCTGCACCTCGTCCGTCGCCGCCTTGATCGCCGCAACGTCGCTGCCCTTCTGCGCTTCCTTCAGTTTTTCAACTGCCGCCAGCACCGGCGCTTTCTCGCTCTCGGAAACCTTATCGCCCAGTTCGCCGAGCGTCTTTTCCGTCTGATACACGACCTGATCCGCCATGTTGCGCGTATCGACTTCCTCCTTGCGCGCCTTATCCTCGGCGGCAAACTGCTCGGCTTCCTTGACCGCCTTGTCGATATCCTCCTTAGAGAGGTTGGACGAAGCGGTGATCGTGATCTTCTGCTCGGCGCCCGTGCCGAGGTCCTTCGCGGAAACGTTGACGATGCCGTTGGCGTCGATATCGAACGTGACTTCGATCTGCGGCACGCCGCGCGGCGCTGCCGCGATGCCGGTGAGTTGGAACTTGCCGAGCGTCTTGTTGTACGCCGCCATCTCGCGCTCGCCCTGCAGAACGTGGACTTCCACGCTCGTCTGGTTATCCGCAGCGGTCGAGAAGATCTGGCTCTTCTTCGTCGGAATCGTGGTGTTGCGTTCGATCAGCTTCGTGAACACGCCGCCCATCGTCTCAATACCGAGGGACAGCGGCGTAACGTCGAGCAGCAGAATGTCCTTGACTTCACCGCCGAGAACGCCGCCCTGAATCGCCGCGCCGATCGCGACGCATTCATCCGGGTTGATGCCCTTGAAGGGCTCCTTGCCGATGAAGTTCTTGACCGCTTCCTGGACCGCCGGGATACGGGTGGATCCGCCGACCAGCAGGACCTTGTCGATCTGTGACGGATTGAGTCCGGCGTCGGAGAGGACGCGCCTGGTGGGAGCCATGGTAGCCTCGACCAGATCGGCGGTCAGCTCGTTGAACTTGGCTCTGGTAAGAGTTCCGTCGAAGTGCTTCGGGCCGGTGGCGTCAGCCGTGATGAAGGGCAGATTGATGTTGGAGGAAGCCATTCCGGAGAGCTCGATCTTTGCCTTCTCCGCCGCTTCCTTCAGACGCTGGAGCGCCATCCTGTCCTTGCGGAGGTCGATGCCGCCGTTCTCGCGCATGAACTCCTCGGCTATCCAGTCGATT
>JAFSXE010000043.1 GCA_017444195.1 Oscillospiraceae bacterium | reverse complement strand
TCGGTCATACGATAATCGAGCCGACAGGCTCGCTCGTGCCGCTTGTCTGCGATGGCACGGCAGAACTCGCCGGTCTGGCGCTTCGCAACATCGGCGTTCGGCTGATTCAAAACAAAAAGACCGTCTATGAAGATTTCGGCGAACTCACGTTCACAGTCTTCGGGCTGGACGGTCCGACCATTCTCAGCTGCAGCGCAAACATGGGGCGAGAAAGCGGCTACACCGTCGTACTCGACTTGAAACCTGCGCTTTCGGAAGCCCAACTCGACGACCGCATCCTGCGCGATCTGAAATCATTTGCATCCGCACCGATGGAAACAGCGCTGTCAAAGCTGCTGCCGCGCCGGTTGATCCGTCCGCTGCTCCGCTTTGCCGCCGTTGCGGCAAATACCCCGGCAAACGCGCTGACAAAGCAGCAGCGTGCATCGTTACTGCATGCTTGCAAATCGCTGCCCTTCCCCATTACCGCCAAACGCCCGATAGAGGAAGCCATCGTTTCCTCCGGCGGCGTCAGCGTCCGCGAGATCGATCCGAAAACCATGGCTTCCAAACTGGTCAAAGGGCTGTATTTCGCCGGTGAGCTGATCGACGTGGACGCCTATACCGGCGGCTTTAATCTGCAAATCGCATGGGCAACCGGTCACGCAGCCGGACTTGCCGCATCTCATACAGAATCGAGGTACGAACTATGAAAACTGCATTTCACGCCATCGCGCTCGACGGTCCTGCCGGCGCAGGAAAAAGCACGCTTGCCAAGCGTATCGCCAAGGCGCTCGATTTCGTCTACGTCGATACCGGCGCGATCTACCGCACCGTCGGCTACTACATTTGGATGTGCGGCATCGGCGGACGCGACGCCGACGGTGTACGCAGGCTGATTGACGAAGTCAACGTCAAAATCGAGTACATTGACGGTGTCCAGCACATGATCCTCAACGGCAAGGACATCACCGACGAGATCCGCACACCCGTCATCTCTCAATATGCCTCGCAGGTCTCCGCGCACGCCTGTGTGCGCGACTTCCTGCTCGATACACAGCGCGACCTTGCCAAATCGCACAACGTCGTTATGGACGGTCGCGACATCGGCACCGTAGTGCTGCCGAACGCGGACGTGAAAATCTTTATCACCGCCACGCCGGAGATCCGCGCAAAGCGGCGCTTTGACGAACTTCAGGCAAAGGGCAACAAGGATAGTTACGAAAAAGTGCTCGCAGAGATGAAGCAGCGTGATCTTCAGGACTCCACGCGTCCCATCGCGCCGCTGAAACAGGCAAAGGACGCCGTCCTTCTCGATACGTCCGATATGGATTTGGAGCAGGCGGAAGCGGCACTGCGTGCGATCATCCGTGAAAAGATCGGCCTATGAACTACGGTTTTCTGTATGGCGTCTGCTGGGTGATTTTTCACCTTTGGCACCCCATCTTCCGCGTAAAAGGCAGGCAGAACGTGCCGCAGGGCAGTTTCCTGCTCTGCGCAAATCACCGCGGCATGGCGGATCCGTTTTGGATTTTGCTTGCTTTGCGGCTGCCGCGCATACCGCGCATTATGGCAAAGGACGTGCTGATGCACATTCCCCTGCTCAGCAGTCTGCTGCGCTATTTGGGCGTGATCGGCGTGAAGCGCGGCGAAAATGATCTCAACGCCGTCAAGGCAAGTCTGCGCGCACTGAAAAACGGCGAAACGCTCATGATCTTCCCCGAGGGCACGCGCGTCAAACGCGGCAAGACCGCCACGCCGAAAAGTGGCGCCATCATGCTTGCCCACCGCACGAACACGCCGATCTTGCCCGTTTACATCGAGCAGAAACGCTTCCCGTTCAGCCCCATGCGCTGCGTGATCGGTGAGCCGTACAGCGTAACGTTCGACGGCGAAAAACCGAGCATTGCGCAGCAGCACGAAGCAGCGCAGGAACTGATGCAAAAAATTTACGCGCTGGGTGAAGAGAAATGAAGGTAACACTTGCCAAAACCGCCGGTTTTTGTTTCGGCGTAGATCGTGCCGTGTCCCTGACGCAAAAAGCCGCCGATGCCGGTGAACGCACCTATACGCTCGGACCGATCATTCATAACCGCCACGTCACCGACCGCTTTGCGGCGCTCGGCGTTGCGGAGATCGACGATCCTGCCGACGTGCCGCAGGGCGCGACCGTCGTTATTCGCTCGCACGGCGTCAGCCGCAGCGTCTATGAAGCGCTTGCTTCGCACGGCGCAAAAGTCATCGACGCAACCTGCCCCTTCGTCAGCCGTATTCACAAACTTGTCTCCGATGCGGAAGCCCGGGGACGGACTGCCGTCATTATCGGAACGAAGACGCACCCCGAAGTCTGTGCGATTGCCGGCTGGTGCCGTGATCCGCAGGTCTTTGAAACGGCAGAGGATCTCGAAAATTGGCTTTTGGCGGATGAGCAGCGCCGAAAGATGCCGCTTTCTGTCGTCTTTCAGACAACCAGTACACAAAAACTTTACAATTCCTGCGAAAAAATAGCAAAAAAACTGTGTACAAATTGCGAAATCTTTGATACAATATGCGAAGCTACGGAAAAACGGCAGTCCGAAGCTGCCGAAATTGCCGCCGCGTGCGACGCGATGATCGTCATCGGCGACGCAAAAAGTTCCAATACCGCCAAGCTCGCCATGATCTGCCGTGAAAACTGCGGCAAGGTCGCTCTGGTCGACAGCGCGGCGGATTTGGACAAGTCCTTTTTTAAGGACGTTTCTCACCTGGGCATCACTGCAGGCGCTTCCACGCCTGCGTGGATAATAAAGGAGGTTGTCAATATGAGTGAAGAAGTCAAGGTCGAAACCAATGAAAGTTTCGAAGAGCTTCTCGAGCAGTCCATCAAAACGCTGAATAATGGAGATAAGGTCACCGGTATCG
>JAFSXE010000042.1 GCA_017444195.1 Oscillospiraceae bacterium | reverse complement strand
TGTTTTTTCAGCGATTCTTTTGCGTAATCCAGACTCGGATCCCCCTTCTATAAAGTTAGTACTCTACTAAGGCAAATTCTGTCAAAAGTCAAGGCGGACGCAAAAGAAAAAGCCGGCTCACCGAGCCGGTTTTTCTTGCTTTGGAATTAGAGAGACTTCTCGTAAGCCTCGATCATTTTCTTGACCATCTGGCCGCCGACGGAGCCGGCTTCACGCGAGCTGAGGTCGCCGTTGTAGCCCTGCTTCAGGTTGACGCCGACTTCGCGGGCAGCTTCCATCTTGAACTGATCCATCGCGCCACGCGCTTCCGGAATGTTCAGGGTGTTCTTGTTGTTCGTCATGATCGTACATCTCCTTCTTTGCGTTTTCCAAAATGCATGGTTGCATTTCGTATTGCTATCATTTCCCGAATTTCAGCAGGTATTCCGGAAAAATGGTGGTATTTTTCGGCAAAAACGGAAGAAAATGCATTTTCGGCAATTCGTTCTTGCAATTTTAATGCGCCGTTTGTATAATAATAGAGCAATAAACAGCAAAGAAGGTTTTTTCGTGAAACAGGATGAAGTGCAATCTGTCGGTACAACGCTGCTCGGACCTACGGGCAAGCCGCTGACCGAGTATACTACGGGCGAATTGGATACCGAAACGCTGCAAAAAGCCATCGTGCAAACGGCGTTCGCGTATCATTATCATAATCCGTACGTGCAGTACGACATCAGCAACTGCTGCGTCTACGCCGGCACGCGCAGCGGCATTCGCCGCCTCAACTGCCGCCAGTCGCCGGAGCAGGCAGCGTACGATACGGAGATCTACACGTCCTGCACCAAATACGTTTTTGCCGTCTACCGCAATACGTTCGGCTTTGAAATGCCGGGCTACGATACGTGGTGGGAACAGGAATACGATATGACGCCGGAGGGTGAGATCGTCGTTGTGAAATATGGCGATATCTACGGCTCCGTCGGCGAAACGGACCGCGCCAAGGCGGTCGCTGCGCTGAACGAAAAAATCCAGCCGGGCGATATTATTTTCGCATCGCCGTTCAATGATCCGCACGGCGGACATACGATGCTTTATCTCGGTGATTACAAGGGCAACGGCAAGCGGTTTATCATGCACAGCTGGCCCGTGGACGGCGGTAACCTGAAAAAGGACACCGGCGAAGATAAGCGCGAGCCGCACGGCGCGATCACGCTGCAGACGTTGGAAGAATGCGTGCTGACGCAGGAGGGCAAGCCCAGTTACTGCATCGACCGCGACAAGATCGGATTCTTCTTCCTGTTCCGTCTGTTCAATGCCGAGCGATTTAAGAAGTACAAACTGACGCCCAGCGCGGTTTCGCGTTTGGAATATCCGTTCCTCGTGGCGAACAAGACCGCCGATCGGTATATCTACGACGACGTGCTGCCGGAGGAAACGATCACGATCACCGAAACGATCCGCAACCGCAGCGCGGAGGCGTATCGCCCCCTGACGGTGCGCGAATACGTCCCCGAGGGCGCAACGCTCGTCTGCGCGAAGGGTGCGACGGTCAAGGGCAATCTGCTTGAATGGACGCTGCACCTCGGCGCGGCGGAGGAGCAGACGATCTCCTATACCGTGCAGAATCATAAAAAACGCGGCGAAACGCTCGTTTTCCCGGCGGGCAGCATTGCGATGATCCCCAGCCGCGATCTTTCGTTCCGCGTGGGCGGCAAACGGCTGACGGCGGCGCAGAACGATGCGCTGACCAAGGTTGCCGAGGGCGCCATTCCCGCCGCGCTGACGGACGGCACGTTCCGCGATCTCGACGGCGTGAACGTGTTTTACCGCGAGGTGCTGGGACGCGAAGCAGGACTGCCGAAGACGCTCAGCGATTACCTGGACGCGCGGTTTATCACCGGCGTGCCGGAAGGCGCGGAAGACGTGATGAACACACCGCGCACCGATGCGCCGAAGGCGCTGACGGATATGGAGATCAACCACAGCATGACCGGACAGTACGTTTTCATGGGTCCGGATTCCTCCGTCCGCATTTTTGACATTTTGCCGCAGTATTACGTACCCGGCGACGTGTTTATTACTTACCCCGACCGCAGCGCGGTGCGCGAGGAGATTTGCGACAAGGGCGTGTTCTTTGTCAATCTCGGCGACGGCAAGGTGCTCAAGTATAGTAAAGAAGGCGCATCGGTTGAAGCGTTTTCCGAAACGGTGCAGCGCTGCCTCATCAGCGGACTGTTCGTGGCGGTGCGTCCGACGATGGGACCGGAAGCATAAACGACTCAAGAGAAAGAAGGTACTTCTATGAAACGATGGATTGCAGGCGCGATTTGCGCTTTGATGATGCTCTCGATGCTTTGCGGCTGCGGTGAAAAGCCCGTACAGCAGGCGGAAAGCGGTGAGCTGCTCGGACCGACGGGCAAACCCTTGAGCGAGTACACGACGGGCGAACTGGATCGCAAAACGCTGCAGGACGCCGTGATTCAGACGGCGATTGCCTATTACAACAAGGGTGCGAACGTCCAGTACGATATCAGCGATACGACGGTTTACGCAACGTCGCGCAGCGGCAAGCGCCGCCTCAACTGCCGTCAGGCGCCGGAACAGGCGGCGTTCGATACGCCGATCTATACATCCTGCACCAAGTTTGTGTTTGCCGTCTATCATGACGCCTTTGACTTTGAGATGCCCGGCTACGATACTTGGTGGGAAAAGGAATACGATATGTCGCCGGAGGGCGAGATTATCGTAGTCAAGTACGGCACGGGACACGACTCGACGGGTGAAACGGATCGCGCAAAGGCGATCAAGGAGCTGAACGAGAAGATCCAGCCGGGCGATGTCATCTATACTACGACGGAGACGGACACCGCCGGCGGACATGTGATGCTCTATCTCGGCGATTTCAAGGGCGACGGCAACCGCTATATGCTGCACAGCTGGCCGGTGGACGGCGGCAACCTCGATCCCAAGACCGGCGCGGATAAGCGCGAGCCGAACGGCGCGATCACGCTGCAGACGATTGAGGATCTTGTGCTGACGAAGGACGGCAAGCCGAATTATTGCATCGACCGCGATAATATCTCGTTCTTCTATCTGATCCGCCTGTTTGACGCGACGGACTTCAAAGAGTATAAACTGACGCCGAGCGCGATCACGCGCCTGCAATATCCGAATCTTGTGGTCGATAAGGTCGCGGATCGTCTGGTCTACGACGAGGTGCTGCCCGAGGAGTCGATCACGTTTACCGAAACGATCGAAAACCGCAGCGAGCAGGATTACGGCGAACTGACGGTTACCGAATACGTGCCGGAGGGCGCGACGCTCGTTTCTGCCGAGGGTGCGGAGGTCAGCGAAAACGCACTGACGTGGAAAATGACGCTCAAAGCCGGTGAGAAGCAGGAGATCACCTATACCGTGCAGAACAACAAGCAGCCGGGTGAGATGCTGGTCTTTGAATCCGGCAAGGTCGGCACGATGCCGAGCCGTTCGATGTCGTTTAAGGTTGCGAGCTACCGCTTTACCGAGGAACAGACTGCCGCGCTGGCGAAACTTGCGAAGAGCAAGGATCTTTCCGATTTCCCGGCGGTGTTCTCGGACGGTACATACCACGATCTTGACGCGATGAACGATTTCTACCGCGATGTGTTTGGTATCGAGGTCGGTCTGCCTGCAACGTTTGAGGACTATCTCAACGGACGCTTTAAGACCATGATCCCCGCCGGCTTGGAGTTCCGTATGTTTGAAGCCAAGAGTGAGACGGCGGCGGATAAGCATCTGCTCGATATGGAGATCAACCGCTGTATGACGGGTCAGTACCTGTTTACCGGCGCGGATTCCTCCGATCGTATTTTCGATCTTTTGCCGCAGTACTTCCGCCCGGGCGACCTCTTCATCACGACCAATTCCCAGAAGGGTATGCCGAAACTGATGGCGGACGAAGGTATCTTCTACGTCTATCTCGGTAGCGGCCGCGTGCTGAAGTATTCAAAGGACGGCGCTTCGATCGAGAAGTTTGGCTCGACGGTGCAGCGCGGCTTGATCAGCAGCCTGATCGTGGGACTTCGCCCGTCGATGGCGTACGTTCCGCAGGCATAAATTGCAGAAAAAACGAACACCCTTGGGTGTTCGTTTTTTTGTGCGTGAACGCGTCTTGCAGGGGGCTCGCGCCACTCGGTGACAAAAAGAAAGTATATATTGATAGAAAATTGGCGATAGGGTTCAAATTGATTTTTGAACTCACGGGCGTTTTTTCCTCAAAAAATTGCTCAAGCATCCCCTCTGTGGCGTGATCCGGTGCAGAGGGGTTTGCTTGTTTCAATATATGAAAGCATTAGCCAAATGTGGCAATTCTTAACGAAATCATTTCAACAAGTTTCTCCGGCGGTAGCGTGCCGTCCATGCGAAACACCGGAATACCTGCCGTTTGAAGCCAATCTTCAAAATCCGCATCGGTGCGGCGCTCGGCAAACGCGAAAAACGACCGCTCCTTTTCGTAGAGGTTGCCGCCTTCCTGCATTTGCGCTCCGAACCGCTCAAACGATCTGCTGCGAATCCGCGCCATGCGGATGGGTTTCGGCACGTCAAGCACGACGGCACAATCAAGCATTGATGCAAGCGGTGTGCCGTAATTGCCATTCACGGCGGCAAGTACAAATCGGCGGTCATCTCCGATTTCCGCTTCAAGCAAGCGGCTCACTTCAGCCTTTGAACGCGGCGAATCGTAAGGATACTCTGCGTCCGACTGTGGAAAGTACAGTGTTTCAATATCCAAAAACCGATAGCCGAGCCTCGCGGCAAGCATTTTCCCAATAGTGCTTTTGCCTGCACCGTTCAGTCCGCAAACAAGAATGCCCATACGCTTCCTCGTTTCTCTTTTTGAGAATAGTATAGCATTCAGTAGTGGAAAAGGCAAACGAAAAACAGGCAATGAAAGGCTTTCATTGTGGGCATAACAAGTCCTACACCCGAAGGTTTACATTGTGGGGATAAAGCAAACCCCACCCCCATAAAGCAAACCTCACCGTAAAAGCGGTGCGGTAAAATACTCCGAAAACGAAAGAATACCGCCTCGGAAACGCGCCGAAAGCGGTACAACGCAAACCCCAATGTCTGAGAAAGCCTTAAAAATCAAGGGTTTCACGGCATAGAATAAGGAAGTAGATTTTCTATCAAAATCCACTTCCTTATTTGGTGGAACCGAGGGGGATACTCCGGCGGCAAGCCGCCGTCGTGACACTTCGGATTTGTTCGGCTTCGCCGTACCGCCGCAAGCGGCGCTTTTGCTGGCGCAAAAGAAATCCTTGTGTGCGACCCGCAGGGGTTCTCACCCCCTCGGTGACAAAAAGAAAAGACCCCCCACAGGGTGTCTTTCTTTTTGGTGGAACCGAGGGGGATACTCCGGCGGCAAGCCGCCGTCGTGACACTTCGGATTTG
>JAFSXE010000041.1 GCA_017444195.1 Oscillospiraceae bacterium | reverse complement strand
GTGCGAAGACCAGCGTCAGCGCGAGAAGCAGAGCAATGAGTTTTTTCATGATCTTTTTCCTCCCAAATATTCTGTTTTCTTTTGTATACCGTGCCGAAAAACGAACAAAAAGCAGAGGCGGGCGCCAGTGCTTTTTGATTGTTTTATGGATCGGTTACGCCCCTATCTTACAGGAATCGCCGAAAAATAACAAGCGTCATATCGTCCAACTTTTTTCGTAAAACGTCTCTTTTTTTGTACGCTTTTTTCTTACAAAAAATTACAAAAAAGGAGGACGCACTGCGTCCTCCTTTTTGCTTACAGATACTTCTTCATCGTTTCGGTTGCTTCCGCCGGATCAACGGACAGCGAGATTGTGAAGTTCAGCTTGTTGTCCGCGCCGAACTTCTCGCACCACTGCAAAAACGCATCCGTTTCCTCATTCGTCGGCTCGCCGATGATCTTTTTGAACGAATCAATATAGATGTGGCTGATATCAAAATTGCCGGCATGCAGTCCGCAGATAAAGCCCTTGAGCAGCGCATAACCTTCAATCTGATATTCACTCGCGTCGATCAGGCGGCAGCGATAGTTGACGTCGTATTTCAGCGCGTTACCCTTTTCGATGCACACGACGCTCGCCGCGTCGTTCTTGACCGTTTCGTTGATGGATTCGATCAGTTTCTTCGTCTTGCCGGAACCTTTCAGTCCCAAAACCACTTTGACCATTGGAACATTCCCCCTTGCTTTTGGTCGGTTGGCTTTCCTGCTTCTATTCTAACAGCAAATGGGAGAAATTGCAACAGCATTTTCACTCGCAAAGACAAATTTGCGAAAACAGCCGTGCCGTCACCTGCCACCACGTCATACGCGGCACGGCAAATGCGGCGACGAGCGGACGCGTCGCTACCGTCTGATCGCCCACGCGGACGGTCAGCGTGCCGATCGGCTGCCCCTCGGCGACCGGCGCGGTCGCAGATTCATCCAGCTCCGTCACGCACGAAACTGCATTTTTCTTTGCCTTTTCCATTAAAATCGGCGTATCGTCATCAAGGCGCGGCGTGACAGCCTCCGCCGTTCCCAGTACGACCGGCACCGCCTGTGTCGGCTGCTCCATTGCCGGTGTATAGACGGCATAGTTGGCAAAGCCGTAGTTCAACATCGCCTTGGCGTCGGCAAAGCGATCCGCCGACGACGGCGCCGCCATCACGACGGCAATCAGTTCCATCCCGTCGCGCATCGCGGAAGCGGAAATGCAATGCCCCGCTGCGGAGGTATAGCCGGTTTTCAGTCCCGTCGTGCCGTCGTAAAACCGCACGAGTTTATTGGTGTTGCTCAGCCCGAATTCGCCGCCGCGCACGGTATCCATCCAAATCGTCGTGAACTCGCGGATCTCGTCGTGCTTCAGCAACTCGCGCGACATGATGGCAATATCCGCCGCCGTCGTCAGATGTTCGGCGCCTGCCGGTCCGTCGTCCAGTCCCGTGCAGTTGACAAAATGCGTATCGGTCATATTCAGTTCTCTTGCGCGCTCGTTCATGCGCTCAACGAACGCGCTTTCGCTGCCGGCAACGTGCTCGGCAAGCGCGCAGGCGCAGTCGTTCGCGGACGAAACCACCACCGCCTTCACCATATCGCGCAGCGGCATCGCCTCGCCCTCGCTGAGATAGATCTGACTGCCGCCCTTTTTGACTGCCTCGGCAGACGCAATCACCGTATCGTCCCAGGAGATCTGCCCGGCATCGAGCGCCTCCATCACCAAAAGCAGCGTCATAACCTTCGTCACAGACGCCGGACGGCGGCGGACGTTGGCGTCCTTATCAAACAATACCGAGCCGCTCGATTGCTCAATCAGAATAGCCGACGGCGCAGTGACCTCGATCGGCGCGGCGGCGGCAGTGCAAACGAGAAGTGCAAGCGCTGTCAGCGCACAAAACAGTTTTTTCATATGCAATCCCCCTCTTCCCTTTATTGTTATGCATAAGAACCACACGGTATGAGCGTGAAGAAAACGCTTTGCAAAACGCCGCCGTTGTGCTACACTACAATCAATACAGAAACAGGGGATCGCTATGAGATTTTCATTTTTCACCCTCGGCTGCAAGGTCAATCAATATGAAACGCAGGCGATGCAGCAGCACGTTGCCGCGCTCGGTCACACGCTCGTGCCGTTCGGCGAAGCGTGCGACTGCTGCGTGGTCAACACCTGCACCGTCACCGCCGTTTCCGATAAAAAATGCCGCAACGCCATCCGCCGCGCGAAAAAGCAAAGCGCCGCCGTCGGCGTCTGCGGCTGCTATTCGCAGACGAAGCCGGAGGAGATCCGCGCGCTCGGCGCGGACGTGCTTGCCGGCACGGCGGACCGCATCGCGTTTTTGGATGCGCTGATCCAAACGGCGCACGACCGCCAAAAGCGCGAACGGTACGAGCCGGCGCGTGATCACCGCACATTCGAGCATCTGCCTGCCGGCGGCATGGCGGAGCGCACACGCGCCATGCTGAAAGTGGAAGACGGCTGCAATAACTACTGCACCTACTGTATGATCCCCTACGCACGCGGTCCGGTGCGCTCGTTGCCGCTGGAAAGCGCCGTGGCAGAAACAAAGCGCTGCCTTGCCGAAGGCTACCGTGAGATCGTTGTGACCGGCATTGAGATCTCCTCGTGGTCGGACGGCGAAAAAGCGCTCGTCGATCTGCTGGACGCGATCTGCGACGCCGCCGGCGAAATGCGCGTGCGGCTCGGCTCATTGGAACCGCGCACGGTGGACAACGCGTTCTGCGCACGGCTGAAAGAAAAGAAAAACCTCTGTCCGCAATTCCATCTGAGTCTGCAAAGCGGTTGTGACCGCGTGCTGAAACGGATGCACCGCAAATACGATACCGCACG
>JAFSXE010000040.1 GCA_017444195.1 Oscillospiraceae bacterium | reverse complement strand
CTGACGGATTGCCTGTTTTGATAACGACGCATTCGCGCAAAAAGATTGGCGTTGCGGCTGCTTCCTCCTTATGCGAGGGCGCCCTTTGCAAGTCCTTTTTCTTTATGACAATTTTTTCAAAATCACGACAAACTCCTCACCGATGGGCGAAAGCGGCACGTCGCGCCGCTTGATATAGCCGACCTGTTTGCGATAGGCGATATCGGCAATCTGCAAAACGCGATAATGCCGCTGGACGTCAAACGACTGTTCTCTGCCGAACGGCACGTTGATCAGAATGCAGTCCATAAACTCCAGCATGCGGTCAAAGCCAATGCCCGAGCCATAGAAAAAGACGAGATTGCGATCATTGGTAAGCCCAAGCCGCTTGGAAAGCAAGCGGTCCGATTCGTTATAGGAAACGAAAAACGAATACTGCTTGATCTGATCGAGCGTGACAAAGTCCGATTCAACGTTATACAGCGGATTCATCGGACCGACGGCAATCGTCAGCGGCTCTTCGGTCAGCGGCACAAATTCGATCTCCATCGCTTCCAACCGTTTCATCGTCGTGGAACGCTGAAAATCCCAAAACGAATAGTAGCCGATCTCTGCGTTGCCGTTCTGCACGGTCGTCAGCGATTCTTCTTTGCCTTCGTTGTGGAAATCAATGCGAATACCGCGTTCCTTGTGGGCGGCATAAAGCACGCCGACCGCCTCCGAAAAACAGCGCGACGAGCCGGTGGATACCGAAAAACGTTGGACCCGGTTTCTGCCCGTATCGAGTTTGATCGGCATCTGATCGACCAAATCCAGAACGTTTTTCGCATACGGCAGCAGCTCGCGCCCATAGGAAGTCAGCGTAACGCCTGTCTTCTGCCGCGTGAACAGCCGCTCGCCAAGCTCGCCCTCCAGTTTGGTGATCGACTCCGAAAGCGTCGGCTGCGAAAGATAGAGCCGCTCCGCCGCCCTTGTGAACGAGCCCGCCGAAGCAATCTCATAAAAATGCCGCAATTGATCGATTTTCATCTCTGCACCTCTTATAGAAAAAACCTATTACATCTATCGACATTATACCATTGAAAACAACCTTTGAAAAGAGTATTTTTATAGTAGAGGTAAAAACATCATTCGGGCGGCAACGTCCGAAAATTCACAAAAAGGAGCCAGAAACATGGGAACACCGATCAAGAGAAAACACTCCGTTGAGATCAGCGCACTCGGTCAGTTCACCAATCGCTACATGGGCTGCGGCTACAACGACGATTACACCGTCAAAGAGCTGATCCAGCGCGCCAAGAGCGTCAAGAAGATCTCCGGCATCGAACTGTGCGGCACGTGGCACATCACCGAAAAGACCGCCGCCGAGGTCAAGGGCTACATCGACGATTCCGGCCTGGAATTCGTTTCCGTCCTGCCCGACTATTTCGCGCAGCGCAAATACGGCCATGGCGCGCTTTCCAGCTCCGATCCGCAGATCCGTGCCGACGCCGTGCGCGACACCAAGATTATGATGGACATCTGCGCCGAGTTCGGCGGCAAGATCGTTACCGTGTGGAACGGCCAGGACGGCTATGACTATCCGTTCACGACCGACTATATTCAGCGCCGCACGTGGATCGAGGAATGCCTGAAGGAATGCGCCAACTACCGCAAGGACATCAACCTCTCCATCGAGTATAAGCCCCGTGAGCCGAAGATGCGCTCGTTCATGACCGACGCCTCCACCACGATGCTGATGATCAACCACATCGGCTGCGACAACATCGGCGTGACGCTCGACTTCGGTCATTCGCTGATGGGCATTGAAAACCCGGCGGAAGCGGCTGCCATCATCAAAATGTACGGCGACCGCCTGATGCACTGCCACATCAACGACAACCTCGGCTACTGGGACGACGACTGCCTGACCGGCGTGTTCCACCCGATCGAAACCATCGAATATCTGTACTGGGTCAAGCGCCTCGGCTATAACGGCTACTTCTCCTATGACCAGTACCTGTACCGTGAGGACGGCCGCGACGGTCTGGAAGAGGGCATCGAATGGATGGAAACCCTCGCCGGCATCGCCGATGCGCTGGACGACGCGGAAGTCGACAAGATCATGCAGAGCGGCGACGGCATCGCGTTTGCGAAGATGATCCGCGAAAAAATGTTCAAGACGTACAAATAAGCATAAAAAAAGAGGACGCGAAGCGTCCTCTTTTTTTATGCTTATTTTCCGATTGCTTCCATACCTTTGCCGCGGAGAATAACCGTCAGGTTGTTGAGATTCAGCGAATACGTATAGCGGATCTCGTCCGCAAGTTTCAGCACCAGCCCAATGCCGAGCATATCCTTGCTCTCGTCGCGCGGCACGTAGTGTATCGGGTCGAACGCACGGCAGTCGTCGCGGAAACGGATCACGCAGCGATCCGGCTTCCGCAAAACGCGGATCAGCAGGTGATGCGGCTTTTCGTCCTTCGTAAAGCCGTGCAGCACCGTGTTGCCGCCGAGTTCCTCCACGCAAAGCGCAATGCGGTTTGCCGCAACTGCGCCAAGTCCGTGCGCCGTGCAGAAATCGCCGACCGATTTCGCCGCGGCGGTCACGTCCTCAATCGTTTGCAGATCCAGCTCCATCAAATCTTCCGGCGCAACGCTGAAACTGTCGTCCAAGAGCAGCATCGCATCGCCGCGCCACGGCGCACGCCCCGTCTTGACGCGCGTCAGCACACCGAGGAAGCAGACTGCAAGCATTTCGCCGCAGAAGAAATAGAACCATACGCCGACCGTGCCGAACGGAAGGCTCAGCAGCCACGCGGCAAGCGCCGGGAACACCGCGCCCTCCAGCAGCGACGTGACCTCGGTCAGTTTTGCGCGGCCGATGCCCTGATAATAGTTCTTCATCGCATTGTTGAAGCAGCAGGGGATCAATCCCAGCGCATAGAGCCGAACGCCGAGGACCGCCAGATCCCGTGCCTGTCCCGCCTCGGGAATAAACAGCGCAACAAAGATCGGCGCGCAGATCAGCAGCATCACACCGACCGCCAAACCGAGCATCACGCAGTAGCGCGTCATCACGGCAAGCATCTCACGCAGTCCCGTGCGATCCTCTTCGTGATAGAGAATGCCCGACATCGTGAGCGAAACGCCGCCGATACCCGTGGTGATGCAGTTGCTGGCGTTGCCGATCGTCGTGATCACGGAATAGGCGGCAACGGCGACCGCGCCGCCGGTCACGAGCAGGATCTTATTCAGAACAAAAATCAAAATGACCGTGGACGCCATATTGAACACGGCAGGCAGTCCGCCGGTGAACAGTTCGGCAATCTTTTGGCGCGTCACGCCGGCAAAGGAAAAGCGGAACACACACTTTTTCGAGCAGAAGTAGAACGCGGCAATGATCAGCGCGGCGTAGTAGCTCAGCGAGGACGCCAAGCCCATGCCGAACATACCGCCGTGGAACACCAGGACGTTCAGAAAATCAAATCCGATATCGGCAACGGTCATGCTCAACACCGCCACGATCAGCAGCGTGCTTTCGCCCGCCATCTGCAAAAACGGCACGAGGATCAGCGCGCCCATCGAAGCCGGCGCACCGAAAATAAAGCCGGTCAAATAGTCGCGCGTATCGGTAAAGAGCGCGCCCTCCGTCCCTGCACCCATCCACGTTGCCAGCGGCGAGCGAAGCGCAAGCACGATCACGACAAACGCCAGCGAAATACCGGCCGTCAGCGCGATCGCCGAGGAATAACCGGCGTTCGTCTCCTCCTGCGAGCCGCGGCCGAGCGACTTGCCGCACGCCACCTGCACGCCGGCGGAAAGCATCGTGCCGAGCGCACCGATAATCAGCAAAATCGGGTTGGCAAGACCGTATGCGGCGATGGCGGGCACACCGAGAAACCGCCCGATCATAATGTTGTCGATCAGCAGGCAGAGCGATACCGTCAGCGCGGAAAAAATCTGCGCGGCAAGCATCTGCCGAATGAGTTTTCGTATCATTGTCTGCGCCTCTCTTTCGCGTTTGATTATATCAGCCGCGCCGGGCAATGTCAAATAAAGAAGCGGTGCAGAGTCGCACTCTGCACCGCTTTTGTTGTTGTTTAGATCTGCGTCTGATCGCACGCAAGATCGGCAAGGATCTGTTCGCGGCACTGCCGAACGTCCGCTTCGCGGATCTTCTGCCGCAGCGGCAGAACCGAGCGCGGCGAAACGGAAAGTTCGTCGATGCCGATGGAAAGGAACGTTTCCGTCAGCGTCAGATCCGCGCCGAGTTCGCCGCAGATACCGACCCAAATGCCGTTCTTGTGCGCGTTGTCGGCAACCATCTTCAGCAGGCGCAGCACCGCCGGATGATGCGGATTGAAGAAGCGGCCGAGATCGTTGTTCTGACGGTCGCACGCCAGCGTATATTGCGTCAGATCGTTCGTTCCGCAGGAGAAGAAGTCCACTTCCTTGGCAAGCCGATCGGACATGACCGCTGCCGCCGGCGTTTCGATCATGATGCCGAGCTGCACGTCTTCCGCGTAGGGGATACCCTCTTTCGTCAGTTCTTTTTTCACCTGCTCGCAGAGTTTCTTTGCCTCGCGGACTTCCCATACAGACGTAACCATCGGGAACATAATGCACAGGTGACCGTATGCCGAAGCGCGATAGAGCGCGCGAAGCTGCGTGCGGAAGATCTCCGGACGATTCAGGCAGATGCGCAGCGCGCGGTTGCCCATTGCCGGATTTTCCTCTTTCGGCAGATTGAAATAGCCGATCTGCTTATCCGCGCCGATATCGAGCGTGCGGATAACGACTTCCTTATCGCCCATATCGGTAAGCACTTTCTTATACGCCTCAAACTGATAATCCTCGGTGGGATAATCATCGCACTCCAAATACAGGAACTCGCTGCGGAACAGACCCACGCCGCCGCCGTCGTTTTCCAGCACGGTATGCACGTCCTCGGGGTTGCCGATGTTGCAATAGACGCGAACGGATTGTCCGTCCTTCGACACGTTGGGCTTGCCCTTGAGCTGTTCCAGCATTGCCTGGCGCTTGCGAAGCTGCTCTTTCTTCGCCATCAGCGTCTGCCGCGCCGCCTCGTCCGGCTCAACCACAATGTTGCCCGTGCCGCCATCCACAATGACTTCTCTGCCCTCGTATTCTTTTTTCACCTGATCGCCCACGCCGATGACCGCCGGAATGCCCATCGTGCGGGCAAGAATGGCGGTGTGGCTCGAACCCGAGCCGCCGGACGTGATAAAGCCGAGGATCTTGCTCTTGTCCAACTGCACCGTTTCGCTCGGCGCCAGATCGTCCGCCGTCAGCACAACGGGAACGTCTGAATCAATGCCGCCCTGGACCACGCCGAGCAGGATCGAAACGATTCTGCCGGAAACGTCCTTGACGTCGGCGCTGCGCGCCTGGAAATAGGGATCGTCCATCGCCGCAAACATGGCGGCAAATTGCTCGCCGGTATCCGAAACAACCGATTCCGCGTTGCGGCCTTCCTCACGAATGCCGTTTTCGATGGCTTCCTCATAATCGAGATCCTCCGCCATCATCTGATGGGTTTCAAAGAGCATGGCGGCTTCGTCGCCGGCTTCCTTGCGCGCCTTCTCCGCCAATTCGCCGAGCTGCTCGATTGCCTTTGCCTGCGCCGCCTTAAAACGCTGCCACTCGGCGTCGCGGTCCTCCACTTTGAAGTCACGGACGGTCAGATCGGCGCGGCGGAAAAAATAAAGCGGACCGGCGGCAATGCCGGTGGATACGCCTTTACCCTGAATGGAAATCATATACTTGCTCCTTTCGATTAGAAAAGGATACGGCTGTCGCAGGGGCAGCCGTATCCTTGCCTGAATTACAGATTTTCCTTGAAGAACTTTTCAACCGCAGCCGCAACGGCTTCTTCGTCGCCGCCTTCTACGCTGACGGTCACTTCGTCGCCCTGCTTGATGCCCATCTGCATGATGCCCATCAGTTTGAGCGCGTTTACGGATTTTTCACCCTTGGCAAGGGTGATCGTCGAGCCGGCAAACTCCTTGATTGCCTTGACGAGCAGACCGGCAGGACGGGCATGAAGACCCACGGGATCGGTGATGGTGTAAGTAAACGATTTCATACTAATTCCTCCATTATTCTAAGCCGCACTTTACGTCGGCAAGATCTTCCGCATTGGTCAGCAGCACGGCGACCGTATCGCTGTAACCTGCTTTTTTGATTGCGTCGCGGTCAAAGCCGAGCAGTTTCTGCCCAACGGTAACCCTGTCGCCTTCCTGAACGAATGCCGTAAAACCTTCGCCCTTCATATTGACGGTGTTGACGCCCACGTGGATCAGCAGTTCCATGCCGTTCGCTTCGAGCGTCACGGCGTGCTTGCTGTCCATCACGGCGGTAACTTCGCCGTCAAACGGCGCAACGACCACGCCTTCCTCGGGCTCGATGCCGACGCCGTCACCGAGGATACCGCCGGCAAACGTCGGATCGGGAATATCTTCACGCGCAATGACTTTGCCCTTGACCGGCTGATAGACCTTGCCGGCAGCGCAGGAGATCACAACGGGCGCGGCGGGTGCTTCTTCCGCAACCGCGGCAGGCGCATCTTCTTTCTTTTCTTCGGGCTGATCTTCTTTCCAGAGGATCGTCGTCAGAACGAATGCAATGCCGGACGCGACCAACAGTTCCAGAAGGTACATCGGAATATTGTTGATTGCCGGAATACCGGGGATACCGGTAACGCCGTAGGTCGTCGCGCCGAATGCCACGACTTCACCCGCGGCATTGGTGCCGTGCATCCACGTTGCGATCAGCGAGCCGACGGCGCCGCCGATCATGCCGCAGACGAACGGTTTCATGAAGCGGAAGTTCACGCCGAAGATCGCCGGCTCGGTGATGCCGAGCGACGCGGAAAGCGAACTCGGGAACGCAACGGATTTCAGTTTTCTGTTGCGGCACTTGATTGCAACGGCAAGACAGGCGCCGAACTGCGCGAAGTTTGCCGCCGAGGCGATCGGCATCCACGTGTTGACGCCGGTCGAGGAGATCATGCCCGCCTCGATGACGTTATACATATGATGCAGACCCATGACGACCGTGAACGGATAAATCGCGCCCATGATCGCAGCGCCCGCGCCGTAGCCGACCGTGATCAGCCATTGCGCACCGGCAAGCACCCAGTTTTCAAAGACCGAGAAGATCGGTCCGATGATCGTGAACGTGCAGAACGCGGTAACCAGCACCGTGCAAAGCGGCGTGACAAACAGGTCGATCATTTCCGGCACGTGCTTATGCAGCCACTTTTCTATGGTTGACATCAGCAAGACCGCCAAAATGACCGGGATAACGTGTCCTTGATAGCCGACCTGCTGAACGGTAAAGAACCACAGGTGCCAGACCGGTATCTCTCCCGGGGCGTAGTTGCCGACCGTCCATGCGTTGATCAGCGCGGGGTGGACCATCATCAGACCGATAACGGCGCCGAGGAAGATGTTGCCGCCGAAGACGCGCGCGGCGGAGATCGCCACGAGCACGGGCAGCAGCGCGAACGCGGTGTTCGCAACGAGGTCGAGGAACGAGAACCAGTCCGTGCCGCCGAACGCCGGCAGGAACTTCGGGATCGCCTCGACGATACCCATCATGAGGCCGGACGCAACGATCGCCGGCAGAATGGGAACGAAAATGTCGCCCGGGGTCTTCAAAATCTTTTTCCACAACGGCATACGCGACGCCGCCGCCTCTTTGACCTCCGCCTTCGTGGCGGCAGTCATGCCGGTAACGGCAAGGAATTCATCGTAAACCTTATTTACCGTTCCGGTGCCGATGATGAGCTGCAATTGACCGTTGGAATTGAAGAGTCCTTTGACGCCCTCCACATCCTCCAGCGCCTTGAGATCAAGTTTGCTGTTATCCGCGATAACCAAGCGGAGCCGCGTTGCGCAGTGCGCTGCGCTGATGATATTCTCCCGTCCGCCGAGGTGGGAGAAGATTTCTTCCGCGCATTTGCGATAGTCCAGTGCCATACCGAAATGCTCCTTTCTTCAAATAGCGGCCGTCCAACAAGGGCGACCGCAGCTACTGGTAATATTGTATATGATTTTTGAAAATCTGTAAAGTGTTTTTTTACATTTTTTACAACACTTATTTTTCTGTCAAACCGAGGCGGGTGAATGCCCATGCCAAGCCGTCTTCCTCAACGGCGGGGCAGACGAGGTCGCTTTTTTCCTGCACTTTCGGGCTGCCGTTTGCCATGCAGACGCTGTATGCCACGGTTTCGATCATTGCCATGTCGTTCATACTGTCGCCGAAGCCGATCGTATCCTTCAAATCAAAGCCGAGCGCCCGGGCAACGCAGCGCACGCCCGTGCCCTTGTCGAATTTACGGTTGATCAGTTCGCCGTTGAGGCAGTTGTGCGCCGCCACGTCCTGCACGACGAAGTCGAACTCCGCTTCCAGCGCCTGCCGCGCCGGGATAAGCTGCGCGGCGGAATTGCACATGATCACGACTTTATAGATCGGGCGGCCGTCATATTCGCCCATCGGGCGGATGTTGAGTTTTTCCGCAAGCGCCTTGCGCCAGCGGACGAGTTCGGAATTGCCACCGTCCTGCTGCGCGAGAAATTCGGAAAGGTTCTCGTCGCCAAACGTCGCGTCCGCCGCTTCGATGGTGCGGAACACGCCCTGCTCACCCAAAAGCCGCAGCGCCGTATCGCGCTGCGCATCGGTCATCGGACAGTCGAAAAGCACCTTGTCTCCGGCAAAGACGTAGCCGCCGGCACAGGCAACCGCACCGTCAAAGCCGTACGCCAGTACCGGCGCGAGCATATCGGGGTTACGCCCGGTGCAGAGAAAGACCTTGTGCCCGTTTTGCTGCGCAGCGCGGATCGCCGCAAGCGCGCTTGCGGGCGGCACGTTACTGCCTGCCGGCGTGAGCGTGCCGTCGATATCGAGAAAAATCAGTTTTTTCGTCATGCTTTCGCCTCCCCAAAATCACAGAGCAGCCAGACAAAGCCGCCCGACGGGATCGTTACGCGAGCGACGTCCGCCGGTTCGCCCGTCAGCAGATCGCAGAATGCGCCGTCCTCATGCAGCGCGACCGTTCGTTCGGTTTCCGCAAAGTTGAACAGCGCGAGCAGTTTTTCGCCCTCAAAGTATCTGCCGATCGCCAGCACCGCGTTATCGCCCGTTTCCGGCAGCCACACGTCCGCCGCGCCGTCAAAGACGCGGTGCGCCGCGCGGAGCGTTTCAAGATGACGCAGCGCGGCAAACTGCCGTCCCTCCGGCGATGACGCGTCCGTCCGCTTTTCCGCTGCGCCCCAGTCCATTTTGCCGCGGTGCAGCCAGCGGCTGTCCTCGCATTTTTCAGGATCGTCGTGGTAGGTGTAATCGTTTTCGCGCAGGACCTCATCGCCGCTGTACAGCACGGGGATGCCGCTCTGCGAGAACATATAGGCGTGGAGCATCGCATCGAGCCGCAGCGCCCAATCAAGTTTTGCCTCGTCGCGCTCATAGCGCGCCGCTTCCACGCCGCAGAGCGAAGCAGTCGTACCGCAGAGCCGCGCATCACCGAGCCGCGGATCGTCGTTATACGTTTCGCCGCGAGCCGGACTGCCCTGCCACTTGCCCGTCAGATAGTCGTTAAGAAATCGCTTATGGCTGATCTCGCCCACGCCAAACTGTGCAAGGAAGCCGTAGTCCAGCCCCCAGCCGATATCGTCGTGGCAGCGAAGGTAGTTGAGGAACGTATGCGAATGCGGCAGCGCGAACGTCTGCGCAAGCTGATGGCGCAGCAGGCGCGTATCTTTCGTTGCCACGGTGTGCCAGGTGCTTGCCATTGTCGTGACGTTGTAAAGCAGGTGGCATTCCGGCTTTTCCGGCGAGCCGAAGTACGGCGCGACCTTGCTGGGCTCCATAACGACCTCGCCGAGCAGCAGCACGCCGGGGCAGACCGTTTCGCAGGCGAGCCGGAGAATCCGCAAAAGCGTATGTACCTGCGGCAGATTGCGGCAGTTCGTGCCGAGCTGCTTCCAGATATACGGCACGGCGTCCAGCCGGATCACGTCCACGCCACGGTTGCAGAGAAACAGCATATTTTCCGTCATATCGCGGAAAACCTGCGGATTGCGGTAATTCAGATCCCATTGGAACGGGTAGAACGTCGTCATGACGACCTTGCCCGCCTCCTCGCACCAGGAGAAGTTGCCGGGCGCCGTCGTGGGAAAGACCTGCGGAACGGTTTTTTCGTACTCGTTCGGCTCGTCCCAGTTCTCATAGAAGAAATAGCGCGCCTGATACGCCGAATCGCCGGCGCGGGCACGTTTTGCCCATTCGTGATCCTCGCTGGTGTGATTCATCACGAAATCCAAACAGACGGCGATGCCGCGGCGGTGACAGTCCGCCGTCAGCGCGGCAAGATCCTCCATTGTGCCCAATTCCGGCTGCACGGTGCGAAAATCGGAAACGGCATAGCCGCCGTCGCTGCGTCCGCGCGGGCTTGCCAGAAGCGGCATCAGATGCAGATAGTTCACGCCCGATTCCGTGAGATAGTCCAGTTTTTTTCGCACGCCCTGCAGATTGCCGGCAAATGCGTCCACATACAACTGCATTCCGACGATGTTGCTGCCGCGGTACCATTCGGGCGACGCCTGCCGCTGCGCATCCATTTTGCGCAGCGCCGGTTTGCGCGCGTCATACATAGCGCGGAGCATCGCAAGAAATGCGTCATAGTCCGCTTCGCTGTTATACAGTTCCATATAGAGCCAGCGCAGCTCATCCTCCCGCGGTGCAAGGCGGGTTAAAAACTCGGATTGTTTCATCGGCAGTTCCTCCCATGCGGAAACGTGATACCGTTTTTCTATACTATTATAGTACCGATTTTACACGGTTCTGTCAACCGCCACAAAAGCAAAAAACAACGCCAAGGGTTTCCTTGGCGTTGTCTTTTATATTATAAAATCTTTGCGTTTCGCAGCGTGCAATACGTATACTCGCCTTCCTGATAGGTATCAAATACGCCGATTGTCAAGGCAAGACGCATTTCGCTTGTCAAAGCCGCCGAAATGTGTTAAACTAACGGAAAATCATTCATTCGGAGGCGCAGCATGCCGACATTCCAAGAAGAAATCCGGCGCAGACGGACGTTTGCGATCATCTCGCACCCCGACGCCGGTAAAACCACCTTGACGGAAAAGTTTCTGCTCTACGGCGGCGCAATCGCACAGGCAGGTGCGGTCAAGGGCAAGAAGAACAGCCGCGCCGCCGTTTCGGACTGGATGGAGATCGAGAAACAGCGCGGCATTTCCGTGACGTCCTCGGTCATGCAGTTCCAATACGACGGTTTTTGCATCAACATCCTCGACACGCCGGGACACCAAGACTTTTCCGAGGACACCTACCGCACGCTGATGGCGGCGGATTCCGCCGTGATGGTCATCGACGGCGCGAAGGGCGTGGAGCCGCAGACGCGCAAACTGTTTAAGGTCTGCGCGATGCGCCATATCCCGATTTTCACGTTTGTCAACAAGATGGACCGCGAATCGAAAGATCCGTTCGACCTGCTGGACGAGTTGGAACGGGAACTGGGCATCGAAACGTATGCGATGAACTGGCCGATCGGTTCGGGCAAAGAATTCCAGGGCGTCTACGACCGCGAGCAGCAGCGCATTTTGTTCTTCTCCGGTCTGAACGGCAAGAGCCGCGCCGCCATGGAACAGGTCGCGCTGGACGATCCGCAGGTGGACGCGACAATCGGCGAAAAACGCGCCGCGCAGCTTCGCGACGACGTGGAACTGCTTGGCGCTGGGCGCGAATTCGATATGGACGAGGTGCGCGCTGGCACGCTTTCGCCGGTCTTTTTCGGCAGCGCGCTGACGAACTTCGGCGTGGAGCCGTTTTTGGAAGAATTTTTGAAAATGTCGACCGCGCCGCTGCCGCGCACGGCGGACTGCGGCGAGATTGACACGTTCAGCCCCGATTTTTCGGCGTTCGTATTCAAGATCCAAGCCAACATGAACAAGGCGCACCGCGACCGACTGGCGTTTATGCGGATCTGCTCGGGCAAGTTTGAGCGCGAAGCGGAGGTCTATCACGTCCAGGGCAAAAAGAAAATGCGCCTTTCGCAGCCGCAGCAGCTGATGGCGCAGGAGCGCGAGATCGTGGACGAGGCGTATGCCGGCGATATTATCGGCGTATTCGATCCGGGTATTTTTTCCATCGGCGACACAGTCTGCGCCGTGGGCAAAAATTTCCGCTTTGCCGGTATTCCGACGTTTGCGCCGGAGCATTTCTGCCGCGTCAGTCCGAAGGACACGATGAAGCGCAAGCAGTTCATCAAGGGCACGGAGCAGATCGCGCAGGAAGGCGCCATTCAGATTTTCAAAGTGCCGAACACCGGCATGGAGGAAGTGATCGTCGGCGTTGTCGGCACGCTGCAGTTCGACGTATTCCGCTATCGCATGCAGAGCGAATACGGTGTGGAACTGCGGATGGATAACCTTCCCTACGAAACGCTGCGGTTTATCGTTGAAGCGCCGGTCAGCGATCTGAAAGATCTCAATCTCTCCTCCGATGCGGAACTTTTGGAAGACTATCGCGGCCGCAGTCTTTTGGTCTTTGCCAGCACGTGGTCGATTGACTTTACCGTGAAGCGCAACCCCGGTTTGGTACTGAGCGAAACGGCGGAATAACGCTTTACTTTTCCCGAATTCGATGGTATACTTCAAGTAAGCAACTACCCCACATTTTTAACAGGAGGGTTTTATCATGAAAAAATGGGTTTGCCCGGTTTGCGGCTACGTTCACGAGGGCGATACGCCGCCCGAATTCTGCCCCCAGTGTAAGGTTCCCGGCTCGAAGTTCACCGAGCAGAAAGCAGACGGTCTGACGTGGGCTGCCGAGCACGTTGTCGGCATTGCCAAGGACGCGCCGCAGGAGATCGTTGACGGTCTGCGTTCCAACTTTAATTCCGAATGCAGTGAGGTCGGTATGTATCTTGCGATGGCGCGCGTTGCGCACCGCGAAGGCTATCCGGAGATCGGTCTTTACTGGGAAAAGGCAGCGTGGGAAGAGGCAGAGCATGCCGCGAAGTTTGCCGAACTGCTCGGCGAACTCGTCACCGATTCGACGAAGAAGAACCTGGAAATGCGCGTGGAAGCCGAAAACGGCGCGACTGCCGGCAAGACGACGCTGGCAAAGAAAGCCAAAGAACTCGGCTTGGATGCGATCCACGACACCGTTCACGAGATGGCGCGCGACGAGGCACGGCACGGCAAAGCGTTTGAAGGTCTGCTGAATCGCTACTTTGCCGCCGAACTGCTCAAGGAAAACGTCAAGGACGCGGTCGGCGACCTTGCCAAAAAACTCGGTCTGTAATTCCTGCAGTTTGTAAAAAAGAAAGGAGCGGTCAGTATGACATTCCAACAGGCTGTTCAATCCGTTTTTGCCAAATATGCGACCTTCTCCGGCCGCGCTCGCCGCAAGGAATACTGGTATTTCGTGCTGTTTAACATGGTAGTTTCCATCGTTATCGGAATGCTTGCCCGGGCAATCGGCGGCGAAAACCTCGAAAGAACGCTCAACGGCATTTGGAGTCTCGCCGTCCTCATTCCGGGATTGGCGGTTGTATGGCGCCGCCTGCACGACATCGGCAAGTCCGGTGCGTGGTGGTTCCTTGTCTTTGTCCCCGTTGTCGGCTGGATCATCCTGCTGATTTGGTTCTGCCAGGACAGCCAGCCGGGTGAAAACCAGTACGGCCCGAACCCGAAAGAAATTACTACAGAATAAGGAGTACAACAATGAAATATGAATGCCCGTGCGGCTACGTCTATGACGAAGCCGAAGAAGGCGTGAAGTGGGAAGATCTCCCCGAAGATTGGGTCTGCCCGGTCTGCGGTCTTGGCAAAGACGCTTTCACGCCCGCGTAAAGCAAACAAAAATGCCGTGTCTTTCGACACGGCATTTTTTATTTGTTATCAGTCTGTCAGCGGAACGCCGTTCGCGTCCGTTGTGATCGTGCTGCCGCAGAGGATCAAAATACCCTCGATCAACCCCCAGACTGCGCCCGCACCGAAGCACAGCGACGCGAGGATCTGAAGAATGCCGATTTTGGTATAGCCGAGATAGAAGCGGTGAACGCCCAGTCCGCCGAGGAAAATGCCGAGCAGCCCGGCGGCGAGTTTGGATTTGGCGCCGGAGGCTGCCGCGCTGAACGACGTGCCGCACTTGACGCAGATGACGGCTTCCGGGTTGCTCGGTTCGCCGCAATTCGGGCAAAACGCCGTGCCCTTGCCGACGGGAACGCCGCATTTCACGCAGACCGCCGCTTTGGCATCCATTTCATTGCCGCAATTTCTACAATACATTTTTCTTCCTCCTAAAACAATAAATTGGTGTTTTGCCAAATGAAAACGTAACGGATCAGAAAGCCGACGCCGATGGCGATCAGCAGCGCCGTATCCCACCGGCGGTTACGAAAAAGCGGTCCGTCCTTCAGAAGATATACCGCCAAAACCGGCAGGGAGAACACCATCGGATGCCACCGCCACGCGGCGGCAAAATCCAGCCGAAGAAGCGCGTCGATCGCGCGGCCCATGCCGCATCCCGGACAGGGAATGCCAAACAGGCGGCGATAGACGCATCCGATATCCGTTTTGCGGAACAGCAGCACGCCGAGAATGACAGCCGCCGACACCGCAAGCTTTCCGAGCCATTTTTCTTTTCGTTTCATATCAATTATTATGCCGAAAAAAGCGTATACTGTCAATCTTTTTCGACATTTTCCTATTCAAAGAACTCCCAGTCGTTTTTTATTTTTTTTGGCTTTTTCGCCGCGTCGTCCAGCGGTGCATCTT